>JAAYTX010000018.1 GCA_012523635.1 Elusimicrobiota bacterium | reverse complement strand
TGACGCGGTGGAGGATTCTCACCCGCTTTATGTGGGCCGCCCCAACGTGGTGGGCGACAGGGCCGGGAACTTCGCCGTACAGAACGCGGATTTGCTGCTGTCGCTGGGGTGCCGCCTTAACGTGCGGCAGATAAGCTACAACTTCTCCGAATTCGCGCGCGAAGCCTTCAAGATAATCGTGGACATAGATTCCTCAGAACTTAAAAAGCCGACGGTGAAGCCGGACCTGGCCATACACGGCGACGTGGCCGACTTCCTGGATAAACTGCTGGCCGAATTGGGCGGCAAGGCCCTGCCGCCTAACAGCCAGTGGCTGAACTGGTGCCTCGAACGGCGCAGAAAATACCCGGCGGTAACGCAGGCGCACAGGAGCAAAAGTTCACCGGTGAACCCCTATGTGTTCGTGGAAGCTCTGGGGCATTGCCTGAGGCCGGAGGAAATAGTGGTCTGCGGCGACGGAAGCGCCTGCGTCTGCACCTTTCAGGCCCTGAAAATCGGGAAAGGCATGAGGCTTTACACCAACTCCGGCTGCGCCTCGATGGGCTACGACCTTCCTGCCGCGATAGGGGCTTGCGCCGCGTCCGGCGGGCGGGTGGTGTGCCTTGCCGGGGACGGCAGCATACAGATGAATTTGCAGGAGCTGCAGACCATAGCCCATCACCGCCTGCCGGTGAAGATTTTCTGGCTCAACAATTCAGGCTATCACTCCATACGGCAGACGCAGCACAATTTCTTCGGCCAGCAGCTTGCCGGCTGCGACCCGGACAGCGGGGTGAGCTTCCCCGACGCGGAGAGGATAGCGCTGGCCTACGGCCTGTCTTTCTCGCGGGCCTCCGACCACGACGAACTGCCGGGGGCAATCAGGCTGGCGCTGGAGGCTGTCGGCCCCGCGCTGTGCGAGGTGGTGCTGGACCCGGAACAGGCTTTCGAGCCCAGAGTGTCCTCCCGGAAGCTGGACAACGGCAGCATAGTGTCGGCTCCGCTGGAAGACCTGTATCCGTTTCTGGACAGGAAGGAATTTCTTGGGAACATGCTGATAAAACCCGTGCAGTGAGGGGAGGGGTCATGGCGTCAGGCAAAAAAACGGTGTTAGTGCTGGGAGGCGGCGGGGATATCGGCCGGGCCGTCTGCGCGCGGCTCAAGGCCGACGGCTATTCCGTCGAGGCTCCGGCCAGTTCGCTTCTGGACTTGACGGACACTAATTCTATAAACGCGTATTTTGGGCGCAAGCGCCCGGTTTACGCGGGCGTGGTGCATTGCGCCGGATACAACAGCCCAAAACCCTGCGCGGAAACCAGCGCCGAGGATATAGGCCGCACCCTGGCTGTCAACACGCTGGGATTTTTCGAGGTTTTGCGCAAAGTTCTGCCGCAAATGCGGCGTTCCGGCAGGGGGAGCATAGTGGCGGTCTCGTCGCTGTACGGCACTTTCGCGCGGCCAGGACGCCTGCCTTACGTGATGTCCAAGCACGCGCTGAACGGCCTGGTCAAAACGCTGGCGTTGGAACTGGGGCCGGACGACATCAGCGTCAACGCGGTTTCACCCGGCTTTGTGGACACTAAAATGACGCGCCGCAACAACAGCTCCGCGACGCTGAAATCTTTCCGCGCCAAAATACCGTTGGGCAGGCTGGCGCTGCCTTCCGATGTGGCCAACGCCGTTTCCTTCCTGCTGGACCCGCGCGCCCGGTATATAACCGGGCAGGACATCGTGGTTGACGGAGGCTATTCCGCCGGGGGGTTTCAGGAATGAGCTCGCGCATGCTTGATTTCAAAATAGACGGGCGCCGCCTGCACGCGGAACTGCCGCGCGCGGGCCGTCCCCTGCGTGTTCCTTCGGCCCTAGGGCCGGATTACGAGGCGTCTTTCGCGCGCGGGCGCGGCATTTTCGACGAACTTAACGCGCTGGCCGCGGCAAACGACGTTTTCGTGCTTATAGACAGCCGCATCCTGGGGCTTTACGGGAAATATCTGCGTGTGCCGCAGAACCGCATTTTTGCGGCCCTGGCCGAGGAGCGCTTCAAGACCGTGGGCGGGGTGCTGCGCCTTTTGGACTTTCTGGACAAGGGCGGAGCTAACAAGGCCAGCCTGCTGCTTGTCATCGGAGGCGGGATAATGGAGGACGCCGGAGGCTTTGCCGCCACCATGTTCAAACGCGGCATCCGCTGGGTGTTTGCGCCTACCACGCTGCTGTCCATGTGCGACAGTTGCATCGGGGCCAAGACAGGCATAAATTTCGGCAGGGCCAAGAACCAGTTGGGCCTTTTTGCCAAGCCGGAGGCGGTATTGCTGGACCCGCGCCTTCTGCGCACGCTTGAGCACCGCCACATACGTTCCGGCATGGGCGAAATACTCAAGATGTGCGTTATAGGCGGCGACCGCGCCCTGGCTCTGTACCGCAAGGATGCCCCTTCCGCTCTGGCCTGCGACGCCGCCGCGCTTGAACGCCTGATAGCTCTTTCCCTGTCCATCAAAAAGGCCGTGGTGGAAAAAGACGAACTTGAGCGCGATATCCGCAAGGCGCTAAATTACGGCCATACCGTGGGCCACGCGCTGGAGGCGTTGTCCGGGTTCAGGATATCGCATGGCGAAGCCGTGGCCATGGGGATGATGGCCGCCAACGAAATAGCCGCCTGGAGCGGCAACCTGCCCAAGCCGCTGTTGCGCGAGCTGGAGAATGACTGCCTGGAGCTGTGCGCCGGGGTGAAACTGCCGCGCCTTCAGGCCGACAGCCTGGGCAGGGTGCTGGTGAAGGACAAGAAAAGCGTCGGCGGGAAGGTGCTTATCGTGGCGCCGCGCGCCGTAGGGGATACGGTGTTCCTGGCTTTTCCTCCCGGCGCCAGGCTGTGGCAGGCGCTGATACAGGCGCTTACAGAGAGATTCAAGACTGCATGAGCATTTTTCTGCTTGTGGATTTCGGCGCTTCCCGCGTTAAATACGCGGCCTTTGATGCCGTGTCCGGAAAGTTTCGCAACGAGGGTGACCTTCCAGTCCCGCGCCCGCTGAGGGCGGACGGCGTTTTTTATGAGGAATCCCCGGAACTGCTGAAGGAGACGTTTTTCAGGGCCTGTAAAAAGGCGGCGTCCGGGCTTTCCGGGCTTTCCGGAGTGATGCTGAGTTCTCAGATGCACGGATTTGTGGTTCTAAATGTAAAAGGCGAGCCGCTGACGCCCTATATTAGCTGGAAGGACGAACGCTCGCGGCTGTCCTTGCCCGGAAGGGAAAGCGCGTTCGGCGTGCTGGAAAAGCGGCTGGGCCGAGACTACCGCCGAATAACCGGTATGGACATGCGCTCCTGTTTCCCGGCCTTCAATTTCGCCGCGCTGGCCCGGAAGCGGAAGTTGCCGCGCAAGTGCCGCATCGCATCTTTGCCGGAATGGCTGTGCGCGGCCTGCGGGAATGACGCCGGGCTGGTGCACGAAAGCGTGTTCGCGGGGCTGGGGTTTTACGATTTGGCGAAAAGGCGGGTGTCGCCTGATGTTTATGACGCCGTTTCGGATTATTGCGGGAGCAAGCCGTCATTTGGCTGTCCGGTTTCGGAGAGCGTGCCCGCCTCTACCCTGCGCCTGGGCCGCGAGGAAGTGCCGGTTTACGCAGGCGTGGGCGACCACCAGTGCGCGGTGCTGGGCGCGGGGAATATAAGCGGGAAAACTTTGTCCGTGAATGTCGGGACCGGCTCGCAGGTGAGTTCCCCGGGGCTGGACCTTGGGCGCGCTGAGGTGAGGCCCTATTTCGAAGGCGGGGTGATGGGCACGGTTACGCATATCCCCGCCGGGCGCGCGCTTGAGGTTTTCCTTGGCCTGTTCGGAAGCACCGCTTCAGCCGAGCTTTGGAAACGCTTAGGCCGCCTCAAGCCCGGGCAGGCGCTGTCCTGCGGCCTGAACGCGGACCTGGCTGTGTTCCCCAGCGCCCGCGGGTACAAGGGCGGCGGAGCGCTGACCGGGATAGGCGAAACATTTTCGCGGGACGCGTATCTTTGCGCGCTGGTCAAGGCAATGGCCGTGAATTATGCGGCGGCGGAACAATTGCTGTCCGGCGGAAAACTGCGCCGCGCCGTGTTCGGCGGCGGGCTTGCCCGGAAAATACCGGCGCTGGCGGGAGCTTTTGAGATGCTGACGGGCGTCAAAACCTCGGTTTATTCCGGGGGAGAGGAAACTCTTAGAGGCCTGGCGCTTCTGGCGCTGAAGGCCTGCGGCGCGGCGCCGGACCTGGCAGCCGCGTCCAAACTGTTGCGCGTGAAAGGAGACGGGAAATGATAAAGGACATCTTCGAAGGCCTATTCGTTCTGGAACTGGCCAACAACCATTGGGGCAGGCTGGAACGCGGCCTCAAGATTATCTCAAGCCACGCGCAAGTGGTCCGCTTCAACAACGTGCGCGCGGCGATAAAGCTTCAGGTGCGCAACGTGGATTCCTTTATCCACAAGGATTTCCGGAACAGAACTGACATCCGCTACATCAAAAAGACCATGGACACAAAACTGTCCAACGAGCACATGGCCGCGCTTGTGGAGGCAATACGCAAAAACGGCTGCATACCCATGGCCACCCCCTTTGACGACGATTCGGTTGACCTGTGCGTGGAGATGGGCGTGCAGATACTGAAGATAGCCAGTTCCGATATAAACGACTGGTTCCTCATTGAGAAGATAGCGCGGACCAAAAAGCCCGTGATAGCCTCGACCGGGGGGTTTTCTGTGAAGGACCTGGACGACATGGTGTCCTTCTTTGACAACAGGCACATACCTTTCGCGCTGAACCATTGCGTCTCCCTGTATCCGTCGGAGGACAGCGAGCTTTCGCTTAACCAGATAGACTATTTGTGCAAGCGCTACCCCAACCACACCATAGGTTTTTCCACCCACGAGCATTCCGACTGGGTGTCTTCAATGCTGATTTCATATGCCAAGGGCGCCCGCACTTTTGAGCGCCACATAGATATAGAGGCAGACGGAATCCCGGTTTCGCCCTACTGCTCCACGCCCGACAAGCTGGACGCGTGGTTCAAGGCCTACAGGAAAGCCGTGGAGATGTGCGGCCCGCCCGGGGACGAGAAGCGGCTCCCGCCGGAAAAGGAAGTGTCCTATCTGGATTCACTGCTGCGCGGCGTATACGCCAGGCGCGACCTTCCCGCCGGGCACATACTCCAGCATGAGAAGCTGGGGCAGGACGTGTATATGGCCGTGCCGCTTCAGAAAGGGCAGATTTCCTGCCGCGAGCTTATGAGCGGAGAGGTGCTGACGCGCGACGTGAAAAAGGACGAGCCTCTGCTTATCGACGCCATAGACAGTCCTTACGCGCATAACGAAAGCCTGAAACAGCTTATCTACAAACGGGGCATCTGATGAAACTGATAAGCGTGGTGACGGCCTGCTACAACGAACAGGAGAATGTCGAGGAGCTGCACAGGCGCGTGCGCGCCGTGTTCGCGGAGCTGCCGCAGTATTCCTTCGAGCACATTTTCATAGACAACGCCTCCACCGACGCCACGCCCGCCGCGCTGCGGCGGCTTGCCGCCGCCCACAGGGAAGTGAAGGTGATATTCAACGCCAGGAATTTCGGGCATATACGTTCGCCGTTCCACGGGCTTATGCAGGCGCGCGGCGACGCGGCGATTTCGCTGGTGGCCGACCTGCAGGACCCGCCCGCCATGATTAATGACTTCCTGGCCAAATGGGAAGAGGGCTATAAAATCGTTGTCGGCGTGAAGAAATCCAGCGCCGAGCCGGGGCTGATGTTCCTGGTGCGCAAGGCTTATTACGGCCTCATAAGCCGCCTTTCCGACGTGAAGCAGATTAAGAACTTCACCGGCTTCGGCCTTTACGACAGGCGCGTGGTGGACGAACTGCGCCGGATAAACGACCCGTACCCGTATTTCCGCGGCCTGATAGCCGAGATAGGGTTTGAGGCCGCGCAGATAGAGTACCAGCAGCCGGCACGCGGCGGCGGCGTGACGAAAAACAATTTTTACACCCTTTTCGACATGGCCATGCTGGGCATAACCAACCACTCGCGTGTGCCGCTGCGGCTGGCCACGTTCATGGGCTTTGCGCTGGCCCTGTTGAGCCTGCTGGTGGCCGCGGCCTATCTGGTGTACAAGCTTATGTTCTGGTACAGCTTCAGCGTTGGCATGGCCCCGCTGGTGATAGGGCTGTTCTTCTTTTCGTCGGTGCAGCTTATGTTCGTGGGCATACTGGGCGAATATATAGGAGACATCCTCACCCAGGTGCAGCGCAGGCCGCTGGTGGTGGAAAAGGAGCGGTTGAACTTCGACTGACGGCTTATGGCAAAGCACGGCTTAAAACTGCAATTGCTGGCTTTGGCGCTTGTGGCGCTGGGGTTGTTCTGGCTTCTGCAGGCGCGGCGTCCGTATTATTTCCTGCAGGACGACAACAGGACGCTGGCCCTGCCCTCCGCCGTGCATATTTCGCGCACTTTGGCCGAGACAGGGAGCATACAGCAGTACAATTTCCACCAGTTCCTCGGCTACCCTGTGCTGGCCTCAAGCGCGGCCCTGTATCCGCCGGTGTATGCCGCCGCGTTCCTGAGCAAAACCCTCCTTGGGCACGCTTACGGCACTATGGATATTCTTGTGCTTCTGCATCTGCTGGCGGCGGCGCTGGGGGCGTTTCTGCTTTTTTCCTATCTGGGCCTGCGCGGCCCCGCGCCCTGGTTCAGCGGGCTGGCATGGGGCTTTTGCCCGTTTGTGGTGTACGTCGGGGCCTCCTGGTGGGTGGTCAGCCTGGCGGCCGCCTTCTTCCCGTTTTTGCTGCTGTTGACGCTTCGCCTTCTGCGCAGGCCGGATTGGCTTTCGGCATTGTGGCTGGCGCTGGCGCAGGTGCTGTTTCTCGTCGGCGGCTATCCTCAGTATTTCGTCTATGCGCTGGTGCTGGAATTGCCTACCGCGCTGGCTCTTGAGTTTATGGCGCGTCGTGCAATGTCCGGGCGGGCGGTTGCCGCCTCCTCGGCATGGGAATTCCTGCTGTCCAACCAGGGGGCCTTCAAGTATTATCTTCTTGCTGGCGGTGCTGCGCTGCTGCTGGCGGCTCCGTACCTGCTGCCGCTGCTGGATGCCGTAGTGCAGAGCGCAGACAGGAGCCGGGCCTTCAGCTTCGCCGATTTCTCCATATATAATTTGTCGGCCATTTCCTGGCTTAAGGGGATAGTCTATCCGGCTCCAAGCCCGCTGCGCTCCAACCTGCTTTCGAATTTCAGCCTGCCGGAGCTGTCATATATCGGTTATGTGCCGCTTGCTCTGGCTGTGCTGGCTTTTTACAGGATGTGCGTCCGGAAGCGGGACGGCGGGCCGTACGGAGTGTACCCGGTAGCGTTTGCGGCCGCCATTTTCTGCTGGCTGTGGGCCGCCGGCACCTTCAATTTCGCGGAATATCTGCTGCCTGTTCTCAACCGCCTGCGCTGGCATTTCAAAATTCTGCTGTTCGTCGATTTTTACCTTATTCTCGCGGCTTCTGCGGCCCTGTTCTGGTTATGGACGCTAAAGCCCCGCTTGGCGTGGGCTCTTGCCGCGCTTCATGTGCTGAACATTTCGGCCCTTTTCTGGTGGGGTCCTGCCCCGGTGTTCAGCCTGCATACCGAGACTCCGCCCCTCTCGGAACCGCTGTCCGGGCGCTTGCGCGAGGGACGTATTTTTACGGCCGGTTTCGACCCGCTGGAACTGCGTTCGGCGCAGACGCTGGGCTTCAACTATGCCACGCTTTCGCGCCTCTCGCACTTCGCGGGCTATGACGTGCTGGTGCCGCAGGCCAACAAGCTGCTCACGCTTAACCTTGGGCGCGACGGCGGCGCCGTGCGGCCTCCGGCCGACGACACTTTGTCCTATCTGCGCAAATGGGGCGTGCGCTGGTATGTGCTGTCCTACCCGGTGTCCGGGCCGTTCAAGCGTTTTGCCGAGCGGGCGCGGCTGTCGCCTGTTTCCAGGGGTGAGGGGCGCGCCGTGTTTGAGGACAAGGCGGCGCTGCCAATGGTCTGGCGCATGGAGCGAAACGGCACCATGCGCGAACTGGAAAGCCATATATCGGGTAACTTTTGGGATATCGCCACGCAGGATGCCCAGGCCGGCTGTCTGCGCGTGAACACCTTGTATAACTCCAGCTTCCTGGTGCGTCCTGCCGGAGCCATACTGGGCCCGTCATCGAACGGACAGACCGAAGTGTGCTACCCGGCCGGCACCGGCACTTTGAGGCTTTACTACTCAAGTCCGTCATTCCGGACGGGGGTGCGGCTGTTTTGGGTTTTTGTGCTGTTCTGCGCCGCCGCGGCATTTTTTGCGGTCAGGAGAAGCCGTGGAAAAATTTGACACCGCCATACTGGGAGGCGGTCTGGCAGGGCTGTCGCTGGCTGGCGGCCTGAAAGGCTCCGCGCTGGTGCTGGAAAAGGACGCCGTTCCCGGCGGCCTGTGCCGGAGCTTTGAGTTCTGCGGAGTGCGCTATGACGTGGGGCCGCATATAATTTTCTCACGCGACAAGAAGCTTTCGGAACGCCTCTGTGCTTTGGCCCCTACGGCGCGGCTGCGCCGCTCCAACCGGATTTTCCATAATGGCCGTTTCGTGAAATATCCGTTCGAGAACGAGCTTTCGGCTCTCTCCCCCGAGGACCGGGACTACTGCGTGCGGGAGTTCATCAACAACCCGGCCCGAAACCGCGACGCGGGGAACATGCTGGATTTTTTTCTGAAAATTTTCGGCCGAGGCATCACGGAGCTGTATCTTAAGCCGTACAACGAAAAGATTTGGAAGTACGCCCCTGCGCTGATGGACACGCAGATGGTGGAGCGCATACCGCGCCCGCCGGACGATGACGTTTTGCGTTCGGCCCGCGGAGAGGCGACTGAGGGCTACGAACATCAGCTTTACTTCAACTATCCTTCCGAGGGCGGCATCGAGAGCCTTGTGAAAGGCACAGTGGCGGCTCTGCCCGGCTCGGCGCGGGTGCTTGCGCCGGTACGGGTTACTGGCCTGCGGCGCGAAGGCGGCGGCTGGATAGTTTCCTCGGACAAGGGAGAATTCTTCGCCGGATGTCTGGTGAACTGCATGCCGCTGCCGGAACTGCTGTCACTGCTGGACACGCCGCAGGAAATAAGGGATGCGGCGGCGGGGCTGCTGTATAACTCCATACACATAGTGATGGTGCATGCGCTTAAGGACGCCCTTGGAGACAATTTCGCCGTGATGTGCGCGGACAGGGACGTGATATTCCACCGCCTGTCGAAACTTGGCTTTTTGGGGCCGGCCTACAGGCCGCGCTCCGGCGGGGAACTGATAATGGCGGAAGTCACTTTCCGGCCCGGCACGCCGCAGGCGGAAATGGACGGCGAAAAGGTGGCAGGGGCCGTGCTTGAGGGCCTTGCTAAAACCGGACTGGTGAAGCCAGGCGACGTGGCCGCCACCGAACTGCGCACTTTCCGCTACGCCTATGTGATTTACGACCTTAAGCACAGACAAAACGTCCCCAAGATACTAAAATATCTTCAGGACGGGAAAATCCTCTGTTGCGGGCGTTTCGCCGAGTGGGAGTATCTCAACATGGACGCGGTGCTGGCCCGCAGCGCAGCGCTTGCCGCCAGATTGAACAACGAGTTATGACAAAAACAGCTATTTCCGTGGTGATGCCCAGCTACAACGAGGAAAAGGCCGTCAGGCCTATGGTGGAAGCCATACGCCGAGCCGCTGGAGATATGGAGACAGAGATTCTGCTTGTGGACGGCGGCACCGACAAGACCCCCGAGATAGCGCAAAGCCTTGGGGCGCGCGTGCTGCGCAAGCCGCCGCGCGGCCATGGCGACGCGCTGAAAACATGCCTGCTTGAGGCCTCAAACCCGGTAATCATAACCTCGGACTGCGACAACACCTACCCCATGGAATTCATACCGGAACTGGCGGGCCTGGTCGAGCAGGAAGGCTATGACCTCGTTTCCTGCTGCCGCATGCATTCGGGCCTTGGAAAGGAAATGCCGCTGACAAACAAATTCGGCAACTGGCTTTTCGCGTTTCTGGTGCGCCTGCTTTACCGCATAGACACCCACGACGTCACCACAGGCATGTTCTGCATGAAAAAATCGGCGGTGGCGGCGCTGGACCTGAAAAACAACTATTCCCTGCCCTGCGAAATAATAGTGCGCGCGAAACTGGCGGGGCTGAAATACCGCGAAATAAATATTCCCTACCGCTTCAGGCTGGGCGAGGTGACGCTTAACAAATGGCGCAGCGGAAAGGCCTACCTTAAGTGCATTTTCAATTATCGTTTCGGGCTGGGCATCAGCCCTGCGGAGATGTGAGATGAAGATACTCTTGAGCGGCGGCGCGGGCTTCATAGGCAGCCATCTGGCTGAAGAGCTGCTGTCGCGCGGGCATACTGTGCTGTGCGCCGACGACCTTAGCCTGGGCACCGAGACCAACCTGTCCGTTCTCAAGGGTCGGCGCGGCTTCGCCTTCGTCACAGCCGATTTGCGCAGCCTGCGCGCCACGGAATCTGTTTTCAGGAAGCAGCGCTTCGACTGTGTTTTCCATCTGGCGGCCAATTCCGACATACAGGCAGGCGAGCGCGACATGACGCTTGATTTGGGCCGCACCTTCATGACTACGGTCAACCTGCTGTCCTGCATGAAGCGCCATGGTGTGAAACAGCTTGTGTTCGCCTCCAGTTCCGCAGTTTACGGCGAACTGCCCGGCCGCATATCCGAAAACAGCGGGCCCCTCCAGCCTATTTCATATTACGGCGCGGCCAAGCTGGCTTCCGAGGCTTATATTTCTGCTTTCTGCCGCCAGTGCGGTGCTAAAGCGTGGATAATACGTTTTCCCAATGTTATCGGCCCGCGCGCCACGCACGGAGTGATACTCGATTTCGTGAAAAAGCTCAAAAAGGACCCCCGCAGGCTGGAAGTTTTGGGCAACGGCAGGCAGTTCAAGCCGTATCTGCATGTGGACGATCTAGTGCGCGCGATTCTGCATGTGTGGGGAAAATCTCGCGGCGAGCTGAACTGCTTTAACGTCGCCGGGCGCGGACGGACGCGCGTCAGCCGCATAGCCGGAGAGGTGGCGGCGGCGTCTGGCCTGAAGGGCGTGAAAATACGTTACGGAAAGTCCGACCGGGGCTGGAAAGGCGACGTTCCGCAGTTTGACTACAGCCTGGACAAAATCACGGCTTCCGGATGGCGGGCGCGCCTGCTGTCGGACGCGGCCGTGAAAAAAGCCGTGCGCGAGATTTGGAGCGAGAACCGATGAAAGCCGTAATACTGGCCGGCGGAAAGGGACAGCGCATGGGCGAACTGGGCCGCGACGTGCCAAAACCCATGCTGGACATCGGCGGCATGCCGGTTCTGGAACACCAGGTGCGCCTGCTGGTTTCCTACGGCTTCACGGATTTGACGCTGGTCACCGGCCACCTCAGCCCGGTAATTGAACGCCATTTCGGCGACGGCATGGAGTTCGGCCTGCATATCAGCTATTTCGTGGAGAAGACGCCGCTTGGCACCACCGGCGCGCTGAAGGAACTGGAGCAGGACCTGCCGGAAGAATTCCTGGTGCTGTACGGCGACGTGATGCTGGACATGGATTTGCAGCGCTTCTGGCGCTATCACAAGTTTAAGAATTCGGCCTGCACTCTGGCGGTGCACCCAAACAGCCATCCCTTCGACAGCGACCTGGTGGTGATGCGGCGCGACGGCACCGTGTTCGACGTGCTTTGCAAACCGCATCCGCCGGAGCTTTATTACAGAAATCTCGTGAATGCGGGCGCATACGTTCTTTCGCGGCGCATGCTTTCCTTTTTCAAGCTGGGTGTGGCGCAGGATTTCGCGCGCGACGTGCTGCCGCAGATGTGCGGGCAGGCCCCGGTTTACGGCTACCAGACACCGGAGTATCTCAAGGACATAGGCACGCCGGAGCGCCTTGAGCAGGTGCGGCGTGATTTCGAAAGCGGGCATCTGGCCCGCATGAACCGCCGCTTCCCGCGCCGCGCCGTGTTCCTGGACCGGGACGGCGTCATCAACCGCGAGGCGGGGCTTGTAACCCGCAGCGAGGATTTCGAACTGCTGCCGGGCGCCGCCGAAGGCATTAAAAAACTCAACGACGCGGGGTATCTGGCCATAGTGGCCACTAACCAGCCGTCCGTGGCCAAGAACCTGTGCTCCATTGAAGAGGTGGAGCGCACCCACATGAAAATGGAAACGCTGCTGGGCCGCGAGGGGGCAGTGCTGGACGCGGTGTATTTCTGCCCCCATCACCCCGAAGCCGGTCATCCGGGCGAAAACCCCATGTACAAGATACCCTGCAATTGCCGCAAGCCCGGCACCGGCATGATAGAGCAGGCCAACCGCGATTTCAACATAGACATGTCGGCCTCGTTCATGGTGGGAGATTCCGACGCCGATTTGCAGTGCGGCAAAAAAAGCGGGCTGAATCCGGTGTACGTGCGTTCCTCAAGGCCGGTTTCCGAAAAAGCCGGGCATGAATGCGACAGCCTGTTGCAGGCCGCTGAATTTATAACCGGGGCGGGCGCATGATTATCACTAAAACGCCGTTTCGCATGAGTTTCTCGGGCGGGGGCTCCGATATGGAGGAGTTTTACTCCCGCAGCGAGGGCGCGGTTCTGAGCGTCTCGCTGGACAAGAGCATCTATATCTCCACGCACCGTTTTTTCGAAGAGGGGAAGTTCCGCATCAAATACTCGCGCACCGAAACCGCCGAGGGCACGGCCTCCGTTCAGCATCCGATAGTGCGCGAGGCGCTGGAGCGCTTCGGAGTAAAAGGTTCGCTTGAGATAAGCTCCAACGGCGATGTGCCGTCCGGGACCGGCCTTGGCTCCTCTTCGGCGTTTACTGTGTGCCTGCTGCACAATCTGCACGTGCGCGCGGGCCGCTACGTCACCCAGGAAGAGCTTGCCCGCCAGGCCTGCGAGATAGAGATAGAGCGCCTGAAGGAGCCCATAGGCAAGCAGGACCAGTATGCCGCCGCCTATGGCGGCCTTAACGTTTTCAGGTTTTTGAGCAACGGGGAGGTCGCGGTGGAGCCTTTGCACCTGCCCAAGGACGTCTACAAGCGTTTCCATAGCTCGCTCATGCTTTTCTATACCGGGGAACAGCGCAAAACCTCGCAGATACTCAGCGAACAGCGCTCGAACCTCAAGGCGCAGGACAAGTTTTCCATGCTCAGGGAGATGGTGGGCCACGTCTACCAGTTCCGCGACGCGCTTTGCGCCGGGAACCTGGATGCTGCCGGGACGCTGCTGCACAAAGGGTGGCTGCTCAAGCGCGGGCTGGCCTCTAAAATCTCCACTCCGGAGCTGGATTCGCTTTACGACACCGCCATAAGAAACGGCGCGCTTGGCGGCAAGCTGTTGGGGGCGGGCGGCGGCGGGTTCTTCCTGTTCTATTGCCCGCCGGAGCGCCAGGAAAAGCTGCGTTCGGCCCTGCCTTCTTTGCGCGAGTTCCGCTTCAAGTTCACCAATGAAGGCTCCAAGGTGATTTACGTAGGCGATGAATATTAAGCCCGCTTCCGGCGGTCCGCGCGACGCGCTTTGGGCCCGCCTGCTTCCCGCCGCGACAGTGCTTGTCGCGGCGTTGATGCTTATTTCGCTTAAATTCGGCTTTCTGGATTATTTCATACCCACCACTTGGCATGGACGCCTGGGCTATGATTTCTTTTCCGTGCCCAGGGCTTTCCTGAACCTGGAGCACGGGCACAGCATTTACAACAGCCGTCTTTCGCAGTTCGGGCCTTATGTAACATGGTTCCCGTTTCATCCTGCTGCGGCTGTATTGCTGGGTTCGTGGCTGAGCCTGTTTGCGCCGTGGAACAGCTATGCGGCGTTTGTCGTTTTTTCGCTTTTGCTGCTTGGGGCCGGAGCGTATTCCCTCGCCAGGCGCGCGCCGGACGCGCTTTCCGCGCGGCTGGCGTGGTTTGCGCTGTTTTGCTCTCCCGCGGCTTACCTTATGCTGTGGAACGGTCAGGCGCAGGTGCTTCTGGTATGCGCCCTGTGTCTCATTTGCGCGGATTTGCTGAACCCCGATGGGGGAAGCCGTTTCCGTCCGCTTCTTTTTGCCGGGATTCTGCTCTCGCTCCTGTCCAAGCCCGCCATATTGCCCGCCCTGCCGGCGCTTTTTGCGGTAAAGCGCATGAGACGGACTCTGTTGCTGTCTTTGGGAATTTACGCGCTGGTGTCGGCGCTTTTTGTGCTTGTCCCGGCGCTGAACCCGCAGGCCGCCGGCCTGAAAGCCGTGGCCGACGCGGCTTTGCACCCGGAGCATATGTTCCGCGTTGAATACTATCGCGGCCTGCTGGTGCGCAGCTACAGGCCTGAGCTTGTGCTGGACAACTCCATACACTGGCTGAACATGAAAAGCCGCATGGCTTTCACTGAAGCGCACCATTTCGAGCTGTTTTCCCTGCCTGCCCTGCTGGACTGGCTGGCCTCAAGACCTTTGCCGCGCGCTGTTTACCAGTTGCCTGCCGCGCTGGCTCTGTTGTGGTCCGTTCCTCTTTATCTGGTGCGGGAGGGGCGCGCCAAGGACAGGATGGCGCTGGCTGTCGTTTCAATGAGCATGCTGGCGTTTTTCCTGTCTTACAGCCAGGTCTACGAATATCATTACACGGTGGCGCTTGCCATGCTTCCGCCGGTGTTCTTTTTCGCCCGTTCGTCCGGCTGCGACGCCTCTTATCTGCGCTACGCGGCCTGGTTCTGCGGCGCGGCGGCCCTGCTGTTCGCGCCTACGCCCTATTATTGGTTCAGGAACCCGGCTTTCGGGCACCACAATCCGGCGCTGGGGCTTATGAAAGATCCGTTTGTAAGCACGGTTGTGGCGGGCTGTCCTTACGGGTATGCGCTTACGCCCATGCGTCTTTTCCGCGTTGTCCCCGCGTTTGTGATGTTCGCGGCCAGCGCGGCATGGCTGTTGCGCGAATATAGAGGCTATCTGGCAAAGGAACATGGAAAAGAAATTTGAACGGTTTCTAGGCGCGGCGCTTCCTTACGCGGTTGCCGTATGCGTCGCGGTGATGCTGGCTTCGCTTAAATTCGGGTTTCTGGATACTTTCTTCCCTACCACCTGGCATGGGCGACCGGCCTTCGATTTCTTTTCGGTTCCGCGCGCCTTCGACAATCTCCTGCACGGGCGCAGCATTTACAACACCTGGGCTTCCGGCTACGGCCCGTATGCCACCTGGTATCCGTATCACCCGTCTCTGTCGGTGCTGGTTGGGGCATGGACGTGGGCGTTGCCGCCCTGGCGGGCGTATGCGCTTTTCGCGGCGCTTTCGCTGTGCATGCTGTATTTCTGCGCCCGGCTGATAGCCGCGCGCGGGCGCGACAGGCTGGAACGTTCACTGCCTTATTTGGTCCTGTTCTGCTCGCCGCCCATGTATCTGTTGTTGTGGAACGGGCAGATGCATATTTTCACAGTGCTGTCTTTTACGCTGGTGATGGCTGATTTGCTGGATATGGCCGGTGCGCCGCGCGTGGACGGCAAAGTCCGGCCCAAACTGTTCTGGGGGCTGCTGGTGTCGCTTTTCTCCAAACCTATGATTCTGGCCGCAGCGCCTGCTCTGCTTGCCGTAAGGGCCGCGCGCAGGACGCTGGCGGCGGCGGTGCTGGCCTATGCGCTGGTGTCGGCGCTGTTTTATTTTGTGCCGCCGCTAAACCCGCAGGCCGTGGGGTTTTCGCGCGCGGCGCAGGCCCTGCTGAAGCCGGACACCATTTTTTCCTACAAAGTGAACGGCTCGCAGGTGAACGTCAGCTACCGCGACGATATTGTGAAGGACAACCTGATGCACTGGCTGAACATGAGGAACCTGTTCGGTGTGTCCCGCGCGGATAACTTTGAATTCTTTTCCCTGCCTGGTTACGTCCAGCATGTGGCTGGCGGGAACGTGTCCATGAAGCTGTTCAAGTTGCCGGGGCTGCTGTTGCTGGCGCTTTCGCTGTGCATATTCTTCGTGAAGGACGAAGCCGCGCAGGCCCGGGCCGCGTTCATGGCCTGCGTGTGCGCCGTGTGCGCGTTTTTCCTGTCGTATGATTCGGCCTACGAGTATCACTATTCCACGCTGATGCCTTCCATAG
>JAAYTX010000017.1 GCA_012523635.1 Elusimicrobiota bacterium | reverse complement strand
TGTCCGCCATCACTCCGTAAAGCTCACGCACCACCGAAACGCCTATCCTGTAGGCTTTCCAGTGTTTGCACTGTACCAGAGTTTTTTCTCCGTCCCGGCGCAGTATCAGGTCCACACCCCCGTCTGGGCCTCCGCCGCCGGTTTCTTCCACGGCGTAGCCTAGACGCTTATAATATTCGCTTATTAAAACCTCGAAATCCTGCCAACTCATAGCCTGAATGGCGTCGGGGTTGGCATTATTTTTGAAAAAAGTCCCGCGCCTAATATGCCATATGACAGACAGTATGGTGGTAACCCCGAAGAAGACGAGCGCAAGCGGAGCAAACTGTGAAATTGCTTGTCCGAATATTTTATGCATAGGGAACAAGCCTTTCTGTGGAAAGAAATTTAGGAATAGCAACGGTATCAGCCATTTCATGGCGATATATGTTATTGCTCCCGCCGCTATGTTTCCCCACCAAGGGAATTTCATAAATGTTTCCATCATTTCCACAATTGGCGGTTCCCTTCTGGACATGTTGTTTCCTCTCTGCGCGTAACAGGCGTTACTTTGTCCCGGCGTGTCCGGCGTTTAATTGTTGTGAGAAACTCTCCCCGCGTAATTCTAGCGCTTGACTGTTGCAGGGGTCAATCCCTGTTGAAGTTGGGCTGCTGCACGTTTTCATATGGCCGGACCGGGAAAAGCGCATATACAGGCGAAAGCCCCGCTTTAGCGGGGCTTTCGCAGTGTTTAGTGCAGAGTTGTCGCTAGTGCCTATCTTTTTCCGCAGGGCGGTTTGTACTGCCTGCGCAGCTTGCGTTCCATGGCGAATCTGTCGGCTTTGCTGTATCCTGCTGTCGGCATGGGATAGGTGCCAATCCAGATATTGCCCGCCGGGCAGTGCGTCTTCCACATTGCGTTCCTGGGGTGCGCGTCGGCGCTGGCGTTAACTTCGCAGCTTTGCCCGGCGTCCAGCACTGTCCATTCGTTGTTGTCTTTCATGCACAGCACCACGTAAACCGCAGCCCGGTCCTTGAAGTCCGCCTCGGCTAATTTCACGCATGAAAACGGCACCAGTCCTATATTTATTGTTTTTGACATTTTTCCTCTGTTTTCGCTTGATTGGCCCTTCTGTCCGCATGCCTGCGCTGTCCTCCTTCCCTGCTTAGGTGTCCGGCCTTCCGGCTTCTCCGAAATTTAAGCGCGCATGTTTCTCAAAGCCGAGAGCATCCCGTGCACTACTTTGCCTATATGGTAGGAGTCCTCTTTGGCGGGGAGGTTTTTTAGCAGGTCGGCGGCCGCGTCCAGTTGTTCTCCCAGGGTCACTATCGGCGGTTCCACATAGCCGTCGGGCCAGCTGGATGGAAAGCCTGCCGCCGACAGCAGGCCGTTGCACAGACACACGCGCCCTTCCGTATGCCGGGCCTTGCCGCCCTTGCGGATGTATTCCGCCGCGTTTTCCGCAGGACAGCGGAAGGCCACGCGTCCGTCTTTGGCAAGGTAGGCGCTTTGCAGGTATCCGATGTCGCAGCGTCTTACCCGGTTCTGAAAAACGTTTTTGTCCGACAGGGTTTGCGGGATTTGCGCCACTTTGAACGGAAAGCCGCTGGGCGACACCCGCGCCTCGGTGCTCACCTTTAGTTTTCCGGCTTTCAGCAGCGAAACGGCCTCCCTGCGCAGGCGCGGCGCAAGGCCCGATTCCAGGCATAGCGCCGCCGTGGTGCCGAATTGTATCCCTTTGGCTCCGTGGTCAAGGGCGCGGCGCAGGTCCCCGGCGGTGGAACAGCCGCCCGCCAGCCAGAAAGGCAGGCCCAGCGCGGAGATGGCGCGGACATCTATGCTGTCCTTGTCGGTGTACACCACGGTTTCTTCCCTGTTGGCGTCGAATGTTTTCAGGTTCGGGGGTGCGTTGTGCCCGCCCGCCGACGAGTTTTCCAGCACGAAACCGTAGGGGCGCTGGCGCTGGGTTGAGGCCAGTTCCCTTGCCAGCGCGTAGGACGAGACTATGGCCAGCAGTTTAGGGCTTTTCAGCGGTGCGCGCCCGGTCCCGATAAGGGCGGCGGGGTCAAGCCTGAGGGCGAACGCCTGCCCGTCCGCGTCCGCGACTTTAAGGCCGAACTGGCAGCATTCCGCCCGGGAAAGAGAGGCGATGAGGTCCGGAATAGCGGCCGGGCTTCCCGCTCCGACGCTGACAAAATCAACTTCGGCGAGCATGGCGCCCAACAGCGCATAGGGCAGCGGACGCTCTATTTTGCGGAGGTAATTTATCCCCACCGCGCCGCAGTGCCCTTCCTTGGCCAGCCACACTTCGGAGAAGTTTGCCGCGATGTTCAGCACCTGGAATTCAGGTCCCGGCTCCCAAAGGGAAACGTCAGGCGAAAGCCGCTTAGTTGCGCGGCGCAGTTCTCCCGACGGCGCTGGAATGAACTGGCGTCCCGGAGCGATGCCCCCATCCACAAAATAGCGCGACAGCAGTTTGCCCACCTGTCCGGCCAGCGCGGGGAAGCGCTGGCCCAGCGCCGCAAACGCGCGGCGGATGTGTCCGCCCGGGTCTCCCTGCTGGAGCTGGCGCGAATAAACCAGGTCAAGCGCCGTGCCGGAAACAGTTCCCAGCCCGCCAAGATGAGACACTACCCTGGCCATGGACCAGCTTGATATGCGTACGCCCATCCCTCCGGATATGAATACCGGATCAGCGACGGTAGAGATTGGAAACTCCTGGCGGCTTGAGAGAAATAGGAAAGTTTCGGTGCGGTTGGAAGGAAACTCGCCGACGGCACAGTCAGTATAGCAAATATCCGTTTGCGCTCCGCCCAGCGCCGGAAGCTGCCGCCCGCGCCCGATAAATAGCTATAATAAAACTGTTCTGGTTTATATCCGATTATAATAAGCCGCTTTAGGATAACCTGGCATAAATCCGAAAAATGCGGCGGGTTATCCATGCTTGTGCACGGGTAAAAGCCTGCCTGAGGAGAATCATGAAAAAACTGTATGTAGGCGGTCTGCCGTTCAGCGTCACCGAAAACCAGCTAAGCGAGCTGTTTTCCGCGCATGGCCAGGTGGCCAGCGCCAAAATAATCTCTGACAAAATGACAGGCCAGTCCAGGGGCTTCGGCTTCGTGGAGATGTCGGACGACGGGCAGGCGGCGGAAGCCATAAATAAGCTTAACGGCTCGACTTTTGAAGGCCGCGCCCTGATAGTCAACGAGGCCCGGCCCATGACCCCCGGCGGCGCACGTCCCGGCGGTTTCGGCGGCGGACGCCCCGGTGGTTTCGGCGGCGGCAGGGGCGGCCACGGCGGCTTTGGCGGAAAGGGCGGCCACGGCGGCAAAGGCGGCTCTCGCGGCGGCTGCGGACGCAACCGCTGGTAGCGCTTCAGGCTGTTTTGAAAAAGCCCGCCTTTATACGGCGGGCTTTTTTATTTCCTGCATTTGACCCTGAAGGAGGGATTTCCAGCCGGAGTCAGGCGCAAACCTAGCCTTTTTTGTGTAGACTTTTTATCAGCCCCTTTCTAACCCTTTTGGAGTATTTCAAAAAAATCCGGTGTCTGGTAACCTATACTTAAGGCACACTTATACGGCATCACGCTAAGGTACTTGTGTGTCGGCGGCAGTGTCCCCAAAGACGCTACGCCCAACGGGAGAGCAGACTAGCTGACTCCCTTTGTGAAGTAAAGCCGGAGAGTGCGTTACCCCCCCAACCCCCCAACAACCGCTCTCCGGCTTCTCTATTTCTTCCCGCCGCCGCGCCACAGCCTGCGCGCGGCGGCTTTTTTTTGGTGGCGGTTGGCCCCATGGGCCGGCCCGGGGGGTGCGGTGCTGGCGCGGCGGCGCGGGTCAGAAGCCGCTTGCCTGTTCCCGCTTTCCTAAATATATATGGGACGCAGATTTTGAACTTGTATGGGCGCAAAAAAAACCGGCCGCCTTGCGGCAGCCGGTTTTCGATCTGAAGGCTGGCTATTACAGGCCAACGACCTTGGTCGCCTTCGGGCCTTTCTCGCTCTGGGCCGGTTCGAACTCCACAGCCTGTCCTTCTTTCAGAGACTTGAAGCCCTCAGCCTGAATGTCCTGATGATGCACAAAGAGATCTTTCCCGCCGTCGTCGGGGGTGATGAAGCCGTATCCCTTCTGATCATTGAACCACTTCACTTTTCCTTTAGCCATTTGTTTATTCTGTCCTTTACTTCTGTTTTAACTGCACTAGGTGCTAAGCACCACAATCAATATAGCATATCGCGCGCGGAAATGTAAAGCCTTTTTTTATCTGGTGCGGTTGCGTGCGCCATATGCCAAAGTGCTACAATGGCGCTTACCATATTTTACCGCAAATCGGGGGGCAAGTGGAACAGGGTCCGTCAAAATCGGCGTTATTTGTGCGGCGCAGCCTTTCTGCCGCCATGCCATGCTGAAAAAAGCGGCCAGTAGCCGCAGGCAGGCCATACGCCGCAGCCTGCGCGCAAGGCTGACGCTGGCCCTCCTGGGGCTGAGTTTCGCGGTGCTTGCCATTGCCAGCGCGCTGGATATCGCCTTCAACATCCGTTCCCAGACCCGCCTTCTGCGCGCCCAGCAGCAGCTTATGGCGCGCGATTCCGTTTTCGAGTTGCAGGATTTCGCCCTGGACAGGCTGGTGCTTTTGCAGGGGGCCGACGCGGTGGTGGACCTTAACTCCGCCTCGCCAGCCCAGCGCCGCCAGTGCCTTGAAAGGCTGCTCAACCACGAGCCCGCTTTCCGCGCCGTTTTCCTGTACGACGCCTCGCGCCGCGAACTGGCGCAGGCCGGGACCCGCCGCTTCCCCCCCCCCGTCGCGCGCCGCGCTGGACCATATGTTCTCCGCCATTCGCCGCACCAGCGAATATGTGGGGCCCGTGCGCCCCGACAAGGAGGCGGGCGAGCCTGTGGCCTATATGGCCGCGCCCCTGCGCGGCCCCAAGGGCGATTTTGCAGGCGTGATAGCGGCCGAAGTCAGCCTCAAAAGCGTCTGGGCCGGGGTTGATGCCCTTAACGCCCGTTCCGGCGGCCACGCGTATCTGGTGGACAGAAGCGGCCTGCTGCTGGCTTACGGCGGCGACACCGCCCGCGCCCTGCGCGGCGAAAACCTCTCTTTCCTGCCCGAGGTGCGCGCCTTTGCCGACGGCGTGTGGCGTCCGCATCCCTGGCTGCCGGTGCGCGGCATAGACGGCAGTCTGGTGGTGGCCACCCATGCGCCTCTTGGCCTGCCCGACTGGTCGCTTATAATTGAAAAGCCGCTTTTCAACGCTTACCTGCCGGTGCTTAAAATGGCGGGCCTGATGCTGGCTGTGATGCTGCTTAGCCTGCTGCTGGCCGTTCTCATCAGCCTGCGCCTTGCCCGCGCCATAACCGGGCCTGTGCTGGACCTGCGCGCCGCCGCGCTTGAGGTGGCGGGCGGAAAGCTGGACCAGCGGGTGGAAATCCATTCCTCCGATGAGATAGGGGACCTGGCCGCCGCCTTCAACAAGATGACTGCCGCCCTGCACAAAAGCACCACTTCCATAGCCAACCTCAACGCCGAGGTGGAGCTGCGTTCGGCGGTGCAGAAGGAGCTGCAGCGCAACCAGGACCGCTTTCAGGCCATAGCCGATTCCACCGGCGACTGGCTGTGGGAATTCGACGCCGAGGGACGGTACACTTATTGCAGCCCCGTTGTGGAAAGCGTACTGGGGTACAAGCCCGGGGAGGTGCTGGGCCGGCACTTCTGGGATTTCTTCATCCCGCAGGAGCGAGAGGCGCTCAAAAAGTTTGCGCTGGAGGGCTTTGCCGGCAAACAGCCCTATAAGAATTTCGTGCTGCGCAACCTGCACAAAGACGGCCACGAGGTAATGGTGGAAAGCTCCGGCGTGCCGATACTGGCCGCCGACGGTTCCCTTCTGGGCTATCGCGGGGCCGACCGCGACATCACCCTGCGCTACCGCGCGCAGGAGGGCCTGCGCGAAAGCGAACAGCGCTTCCGAGACATCGTGGACAACACCGGAGAATGGATCTGGGAGACCGATACCGACGGGGTATGCATTTACACCAATGCCGTGTGCCGCGCGGTGCTGGGTTACGAGCCGGAGGAACTGCTGGGCACCAGCGTAGGCGACTATTTTTTCCCTGAGGACCGCCCCGAGTACGAGAGGATATTGGCAAGCCTGAAGGCCGCCCCGAAACCCTATCAGGGCGTACTGCGCAACCGCCGCAAGGACGGCTCCGAGGTCATAATCGAAGTGCACGGGGTGCCCGTGTTCACGCCTGATGGGAAACTGCTGGGGTTCCGCGGAGTGGACCGCGATATAACCCAGCGCCATCGCGCCGAGGAGGCGCTTAAGGCCAGCGAACAGCGCTTCCGCGACATAGCAGAAAACACCGGCGAATGCGTGTGGGAGATAGACACCGCCGGCATGTGCACCTACGTCAATCCGCTGTCGCTTGAAATAATGGGCTACCAGCCTTCCGAGGTGCTGGGCCGCAGCATTCTGGATTTCATGTCCCCGGTCCATAGGCCGGAGGTGGAGGCGCTGCTTGCGGCCCTTATGGCCGCCCCGAAGCCGGTGCGCGCCCTTACGGTTAACGCCCGCCACCGCGACGGCCGGGAAATAATGCTTGAATGCAACGCCGTGCCCATGCGCGGGCCCGACGGGAAGCTGCTCGGCTATCGCGGCGTGCACCGCGACATCACCCAGCGCCACCGCGCCGAGCAGGCCCTGCGCGAAAGCGAACAGCGCTTCCGCGACATAGCAGAAAACACCGGGGAATGCATCTGGGAGATGGACGCGCGCGGCGTCTGTTCCTACATCAATTCGCTTTCGCTTGAGATGTTCGGGTATTCTCCGTCGGAAATCATAGGCAGGAACACGCTGGAATTCTTCTCGCCGGGAGGCAAGGAAGCGGCCGCCGGCATACTGGCCCAGTTGGTCTCTGACCCAAGGCCAAGGCACGGCCTTGCGCTGCTGGCCCGCCACCGCGACGGCCGCGAGCTGATGCTGGAAAGCAACGTGGTGCCCATGACGGGCCCGGGCGGCACGCTGCTGGGCTTCCGCGGCGTGCACCGCGACATCACCGAGCGCCATCGCGCCGAGCAGGCGCTGGCCGAGGAGAAGGAGCGCCTTTACGTCACACTGCACAGCATAGGGGACGCCGTCATCGCGGTAGACGCCCAGGGCCGCGTCCAGCTGATGAACAAGGTGGCCGAAGGGCTTACCGGCTGGTCCGAGGCGTACGCCTCGGGCCGCCCGCTGCCGGAGGTGTTCCGCATAATCAACGGACGCACCGGGGCCCCTTGCGAGAATCCCGTGGAAAAGGTGATGAAGACCGGCGCCATAGTGGGCTTGGCCAACCACACCGTGCTTGTAAGCCGCAACGGCGCGCGCTACTCGATAGCCGACAGCGGGGCCCCGATTTTCTGCCGCGACGGCTCCATCTGCGGCGTAATACTGGTCTTCCGCGATATAACCGCAGAGCACGCCATGCAGGACCAGATACGCCTGCGCACCACGGCCATGGAGGCCTCGGTCAACGGCATAGTGATAACGGACATGCAGCTCCGGCTGGTTTACGCCAACAGGTCGCTGCGCGTCATGCTGGGAGCGGGAACCCAGGCCCAGCTGAAGGACCTCTCCCCTAGCGCTGTCGCCATGGATGCCAGGCTGATGGAAAACAGCCTCGCCGCCGTGAAGCGCGACGGCAGTTGGTCCGGAGAGGCCGACATCAGGCGCCTGGACGGCTCGACGCTGAAAGCGCAGGTGACGGCCACCCTTGTGCGCGACGAGGAAGGCCTGCCCGCCTACATGATGTGCATAGTGGCCGACGTGACCGAGCTGCGCCGCAAGGACGAGCAGTTGCGCGAGATGGAGATGGAAAAGCGCGTGAACGAGGCCGCCAGCAGGGCCAAGTCGGCCTTCCTGGCAAACATGAGCCACGAACTGCGCACGCCGCTGACGGCGGTGCTGGCCTCGTCTTCTATGCTGCTGGAAGGCATGTTCGGCAAGCTCACCCACAAGCAGCGCGAGTACGTGAAAAACATCACGGCGGCGGGCCGCCATCTGCTTGGCCTCATCAACGACATACTGGACCTTTCAAAAGTGGAATCCGGCAAGATGGAGCTTGAGCTTTCACCGGTTTCGGTGCAGACCCTGCTGCACGACTGCCTTATGCTGATGCGCTCGCACGCGATACGCGCCAACGTGCATCTGGAGGAGAAGCTGGACTTCCCCGAGGGCCTTGAAGTGGAGGCCGACTCACGCAAATGGAAGCAGATGCTGATAAACCTGCTGTCCAACGCCGTTAAGTTCACCCCTACAGGCGGAAAGGTGTCGCTGCTGGCCGAACTGCTGCCCTCCCACGCGCTGCCGCCGCAGGCGGTTGAGGAGGCGCGCAAAAATTCCGGCGGCGCGCACGAATTCCTTCACCTGTGCGTGCAGGACACCGGCATAGGCATAAAGGAGAAGGACATGGACAAGCTCTTCCTGCCCTTCTCGCAGATAGATTCCCGCAACGACCGCAATTTCGGCGGCACCGGCCTGGGCCTTGCGCTTGTGAAGAAGCTGGCCGAACTGCACGGCGGCTGCGTGATGGCCCGCAGCCAGTACGGGCACGGCAGCACCTTCTGCCTGTTCCTGCCCGTGCGGCGTCTGCCGCCAAAACCCCGCCAGCCCAGGCACGCGCCGCCGCATCCGCGCGGCAGGCATTAGGTTTCCGTTTTTCAGGCGGCCCCCGGCGCGTAGCCGGGGGCTTTTTCATGCGCGTGAACCTGCGTCACTTCCGTTTCCGATGCGTTTTGTTATAATGGAAACGGCGGCTCAGGCCGCTGGCGCGGCCCGCTGGTTCTCCGGCCGTTCCGCTTCATAAATTTCTTCCCGCGAGGTATGCAAATGCTTATTCTCTGTCTCAACTGCGGCAGTTCCTCGGTTAAATACCGCCTGTACGACTGCGACGCCCAGAAACCCCTGGCCAACGGCGCGGTGGAACGCGTCACCGTCGGCGGCTCGTTCATCTGCCACGAGGTTCCAGGCCACGAGAAGCTGGTCATCAACCGCGAGTGCCCCGACCACAAGACGGCCATAAAGCTTGTGATGGACACGCTGGTCAACAATGAGCACGGCGTGATAGACAGCACCGACCGCATAGGCGCGGTGGGACACCGCGTTGTTCACGGCGGCGAGAAGTTCGCCAAATCCGTGATAATAGACGACGCCGCGCTGGAGGCTTTCCGCCAGATTTCGGACCTGGCCCCCCTGCACAACCCGCCCAACCTGATGGGCATAGAGGCCGCCCGCGAGCTGATGCCGGAAATCCAGCACATGGCCATAATGGACACGGCCTGGCACCAGACCATGCCCCCCCACGCCTACCTTTACGCCCTGCCTTACGAGTGGTACGAGAAGTACGGCATACGCCGCTACGGCTTCCACGGCACGTCGTTCCTCTACAACGCAAAGCGCGCCGCCGCCCTCCTGGGCAAGAAGCCGCAGGAGTGCAACCTAATCATCTGCCACATCGGCAACGGGGCCTCGGTCAACGCGGTGAAGAACGGCAAGTCCTACGACACTTCCATGGGCCTCACCCCGCTTGAAGGCCTGGTGATGGGCACCCGCGCCGGAGACCACGACGCCGCCATCGGCTACTACATGATGCGCAAGGAGAACCTCACCGCCGCGCAGATGGAGAACATACTCAACAAGAAGTCCGGAGTGTACGGCATCACCTCCAAGTTCACCGACCGCCGCGACATCGAGGACGCCGCCGCCGCGGGCGACAAGCGCTGCCAGCTTTCAGTGGAGATAGAGGGCTACCGCATAAAGAAGTATATCGGGGCTTACGCCGCCGCGCTGGGCGGGGTGGACGCCATCATCTTCACCGCCGGAGTGGGCGAGATGGACTCTGGCATCCGCGAGCGCGCGCTCAGCGGCCTTGAGTTCATGGGCGTGAAGATAGACGCGGAGAAAAACAGGATTGTGAAGACGCGCAACGCCGAAACCGAGATTTCCGTCAAGGACTCGAAGGTGCGCGTGTTCGTCATCCCGACCGACGAGGAGATGGTGTTCGTGGAGGACGTGCTGGCCCTGGGCCGCGGCACCTACACGGACCCGGACCACTTCACCTACTCATTCCAGAGCGCCGGATACCGCAACAGCCTGCGCGACGAAGGGTTTGAGAAGGATCTCAAGAAACGCCCCGGCCTTAAGGACTGCGTGGCGCATCCGCCCAAAGCCGCGAAGCCCGCCAAAGCGGCGGCCAAAAAGAAGAAGTAGCCGCGCCGCCGTACGAATTGAAAGCCGCCCCCTTTCCGGGGCGGCTTTTTTTTGCCGCTACCGCGAGCGAACAGATAATATGTAATTTCGGAATTCATAGACTGCTTCGTCGCTTCGCTCCTCGCAGTGACAGATATGGTGTCACCGCGAGGGTGCGAAGCACCCGTGGCGGTCTATGATTCATAGACTGCTTCGTCGCTTTGCTCCTCGCAGTGACACAAAGTAAAAGTGGGCAGTGTCACCAGAGGAAAAGTGTTCGGTGGCAGATATGGTGTCACCGCGAGGCTGCAGGCTGCGGCGGTCTATAATTCCGCAAACTGGCGGCGGAATAAAAAATCCGCCCTGTGCAGGGCGGATTTTACGTGCAGAAACCTAATGGGGTTCAGGCCGACACTTTCCTGCGCAGATTGGCAGTCTGGGCCTGCGAGCCCAGCACCACCAGCGTCTGGCCCGGCAGCACGCGGCGCGAGCCTTCCGGGTTGACCTCGTAGCCTTTCTCGGCGGTCTTCACCGCCACTATCACCGGCCACTGCTGGTCGCCGCCGGCCATCAGCTCCGAAAGCGTGAAGCCGTCCGGGGCCTTCACTTCCACGTCCTCGAATCGGTAGTCGGACCTGGCGTCCCTCAGCATCGAGTCCAGAAATCCCGTCGTGGCCGGGCGCACCATCTCCGAGGCCATGCGCATCCCGCTTATGTAGCCGAAATTCACCAGCGCATCCGCGCCGGAATGCAAAAGCTTCGTGCCCGCCTCCTCGGCCACCTGCGCGGCCACTATGCGCAGGTCCTTTCTGGCGGTTATCTTGGCCGAAAGCGCCAGGTAGGTGTTGTCCTTGTCGTTTGGCAGGCACAGGAACAGGCCGCTGGCTTTGGGAAGCCCGGCCTGCGCAAGCAGCCTGTCCTCGGTGGCGTCGCCCTGAAGCACCAGCCAGCCGCGTTCCTCCATGCGGCGGCAGGGTTCGTCGGCCTTTTCCAGCACCACGAAGGGCCTGCCTATGCGGCTCAGTTCGGCCCCGATGGTCTGGGCGGCCCGCCCGCCCCCGCAGATGATATAGTGGTTTTCCAGCTTCTTTATTTCAGCCTGCATTCTTTTTCTCCTGAGGGCATTGGTCAGCCTGCCGCCCACCACCAGCGCGTTCATCATCGAAAACGCGTACGCCGCCACGCCTATGCCGCACAGTATCAGCGCTATGGTGAAGATTCTCCCCCCGTCGGACAGCGGGTGCGTCTCGCCGTAGCCTATGGTGGAGAGGGTGATTATTGTCATGTAAACCGCGTCAAGGAAGCCCCAGCCTTCTATCAGCATGTAGCCCGTGGCGCCCAGCGCCAGCACCGCCAGCAGGGCGGCGAAGGCCGTTGTCATGTCGCGTCGGGAGATTTTGTCCATTTAACCGGGAAAGGGGCTAGCGGGCCACGGCCACCAGGTGCACGCCGTTGCGCTCTATGCTGCTTACATACTGCTGGAACTGCTGAAGCTGCCCTCCGGAGAGGCGGGCCTTGGGCGTGTCCGGGCGGAAAGCCAGATAGTCGAAAAACTGTTCGCCGCGCTTTAGGCGGAAATCCAGGTGCGGGCCGGTGGCCAGGCCAGTGGCCCCCACATAGCCTATAACGTCGCCCTGCGAGACGCGGCTGCCTTTTTTCACGCCAGAGGCGAAGCGGCTGAGGTGGCCGTAGCTTGAAACGTAGCCGTTTGCGTGCTGCACTTCCACGCAGTTGCCCAGCCCGCCGTTGCCCGAGGCCATAAGCACCACGCCGTCCGACACCGACGACACCGGGGTGCCCTCCGGGGCGGCGTAGTCCACGCCGTTGTGCTGGCGGTACACCTTAAGCACCGGGTGCAGCCGCCGCTGGCTGAAATGGGAGGAAATGCGCCTGTAGTTCAGCGGGGCGCGCAGGAATTCGCGGGCCAGCGGCTGGCCCTGCTCGTCGAAATACGCGCCGTTGAAGTAGAAGGCTTTTTTTACGCCCAGTTCCTTTCCGGCGTAGACGGCGTAGTTGATGCGCGTCACCGCGCGCGCGCCTGGCAGCGGTTCCGTGCGTTCCCAGTCCAGCGCATAGGCGTCGCCGTTGCGCAGGTCGGTCATGAAGTCCACGTCGCCTGAGAAGATTTCCGCGTAGTCCAGTATCACCGGGGCGGGCACGCCCGCCGCCTCAAGCGACACCCACAGCGAGTCCCGCACCGAGCCGGAGGCGGCCTTGCGGGCCACCGCCGCCCTGCGCGCGAACACCGCCGCGCGGAAGGAGCCGTCTGGCTGGCCAAGGGCCGCGTAGCACTTGGCGTCCTTGCACACCAGCACATAGCGTATGCGGCCGGAGCGTTCCCACACCAGTTCGTAGGTGTCGTCCTGCGCGAAGTCCTCTATATCTGCCACCGAGGCTATGGCTTCGGTGATGCGCGTGAGGGCCGGTTCGCTGATGGAATTGTTCTTGAGCACCGCGTACAGGGCCTTGCCGGCCAGCTTGCCTGAGCGCACCTTGTCCGACACAGCCGGGCGGGGCGCGTCGGGCAGGGTTTTTTCCGCCGCCGTGACGGGCTTGGGCTCCGCCTTGGGTTCCGGTTTGGCTGGCGGAAGCGGCTTTGCTTGGGGCTTCGCGGGCGGCGGAGGAAGTTTTTCGGAAGGCCTGGGCGCCGGTATCGCCTGCTGCGCCTTGGGCTGCTCAGCCGCGAGGCTTTGGGCCTTGTCTATCTTTCCAGCGCCTTTGGCCACGCTGTATTTACCGCCGGAGAACGTGACGGTGTAAAGCGTGCGCTGGTGCTGGAGCTGCAGCCTGGCGAACTTGCCGTCAGGGCCGAAATCCAGCCTGTACCTGTCTTCTTCCCATATCGAGCGCTGGTCTATCTGGCGTGACAGCGCCGCCCCTATTTCGGAGATGGCGGGCTCGCGCAGGCCGCAGTTTTTAAGCGCTATATAAAGCGGCTTCATGCCCACTTCGCCTGCGCAGGGTTTTGCCTGTGCGGCGGCGGCAGCGGGTTTCTCCGGCTTTGCCGGGGGAAGCGGCTTGGCTTCCGGCTTTGGCGCCTGAGGAGCAGGAAGCGGTTTCGCTTCGGGTTTTGGCGCTGGAGGCAAAGGCTTTACGGCGGCCTTCGGCTCCTGCTTGGGCGCGGGCTTTACCGGGGGAAGCGGCTTTGCCGCAGGCTCCGGCTTTACCGTCGGAAGAGGCTTTTGCGCGGCAGGCGCTTTGGGCTCCGGTTTGGCTGGAGGCAGCGGCTTGGCTTCCGGCTTTGGCGCGGGAGGCAGCGGTTTTTCCTCCTGTGCTGTTTCGGCCACGGGCAGGCTCTTCGCGGCCGATTTGTCTATTTTGCCGGTGCGCTTGTCCGTCCGGTATTTTCCGCCGGAGAGGGTCACTGTGTAAAGGGTGCTTCTGTGCTGCAGTTGGAAGCGGGCGAATTTGCCGTCGGGGCCGAAATCCAGCCTGTACTTGTCTTCTTCCCACATCGAGCGCTGGTCAATATGCTTTGAAAGCGCATCGCCTATTTCTGAGATGGCGGGTTCGCGCAGGCCGCAGTTTTTAAGCGCTATGTAAAGCGGCTTCATGCCCAGTTCGCCGGCGCAATGTTTTGCGGCGGCTTTTGCCTGATGCTGTGGCTTGGCTTCCGGCTTTGCCTCCTGTTTCGCTGGCGCAACCGGCTTGGCTTCAGCTTTCATTTCGGGCTTGGCGGGCGCAGGCTGCAAAGGCTTTTCCTCGGCCTTGGGAGACGGCGGCACCGGTTTTGCTTCCGCTGGTTGCGGCGCGGTTTTCTGTTCAAGCGCCGGTTCCGGTCCGGCCGGGGCGGCAGGGGTTTCTGGCTTAAGCACCGAGGGAGCGGGAGGCTCCGTCGCGGGGGTCTGGGCCTGCGCTTTCAGCGAAATTCTGCCCGGGCGCTTTGACGCCGCATATTTGCCGTCGGGGCCCAGCGCCACGGAGAATACGGTTCCCCTGTGCGAAAGTTCCAGAGACAGCAGTTTCCCCCCGCTGATGCGCAGTTGGCATATGTCCTCGTCCCAGACGTATTTCTGGTTTATCATCTTGCCCAGCAGTGCGGTGACTTCAGAGGCCAGCGGTTCCTTGTAGCCCTGGTTCTGCAGTATCAGGTAAGGAGAGGCCTGCCCCACCTGCTTCGTGACAACCTGCACGGCGGGCTGTTCCTGCCTGGGTTCAGGGAGCGGCACCGGCGCCGTGGCCGGTTTCTGTTCGGGCACAGGCTTTGTTTCCGGCGCGGGTTTCGGTGCCGGTACGGGTTTAATTTCGGGCGCTGGCTTCGCTTCAGGGGCCGGTTTAGCTTCGGGTGCGGGCTTCACCTCTGGGGCCTGTTTTGCTTCAGGCGCGGCCTTCGGCTCCGGTTTTGCCGCCGGGGCGGGCAGAGGTTTTTCCTCAGCTTTTGGTTCCGCTTTGGGTTCCGGCTTCACCGGCGGAAGCGGCTTTGCTTCGGGCGCGGCGGAATGCCAGTCCGAGCCTTTTGCGGAAGCGTAACTGTCAGCCGTCTTTTCCACGCTGTAAACTGTTCCGGCATGGCGCAGGGCAAAGCGCAGGAAGTTGCCGTCGGCGTCGAAAGCGAGGCGGTACTGGTCTTCGTCCCATACCTTGCGCTGGTTTATCATTTCGCCCAGCCTGTCGGTAACCTCGGACAGCGCCGGTTCGCGCATGCCGCGCTTCTTCATCAGCATGTAGGGCGAACTGCTGCCTATCCTGCCGCGTTCCTCGGCGGCGGGTTTCTGGCGGGGCAGCGGCTTTTCCACGGCTTTGGGTTCCGGCTTTGCCGCAGCAAGCTGTTTCGCCTCGGGTTTGGGTTCGGGCTTGGCTTCCTGTTTCTGTTGCGGAAGGGGTTTGGCTTCGGCTTTTATTTCGGGTTTCGGCGCGGGAGCCTCGGCTTTGGCTTCGGGCTTTGCCGGCGGAAGCGGTTTAGGCTCTGCCGCTTTCTGGGCGGGCTTTTCGGCCTTCGCTTCGGCCTTGGGCTGTGCCTGCGGCTCGGCGGTCTTGCCCCAGCTGAGGGCCAGCTTTTCGCCCGAAGGGGGCAGCATTGCGCTTTGCATGGTTTCTGGCTTTTGCGGCGCGTTCGGCGCGGCGTCGCGCCCTATCTCCACAAGCTGCGCCTGCTCCGGCTGTCTGGGCTCGGCCTTCGGGGCGGGCTGCGCCTTGGCTTGTGCCTGTGCGGGCTGTTCCTGCTGCGCGGCGAAAGGCCGCGCCGTGCGGGCCGAGTACTGCTCCCCGTCCCGGGTTATGGTGTAGAGAGTGCCGCCCGACATCACGGACACCCGGCGGAAAGCGTTGTCCGGCCCCATTTCCAGCACGAAGCCGGATTCCGGCGCGAAGGACGAGGAATCCACCGCTATGGCGTCCAGCGCCATGATGGCGCTGGCAGTGGCCGACTGGCCGGCCCCGTGCTCCAGCAGCATGGCGGTGAGGGATTTGTTGCCCATTGCGCCGGTCATTATTTTGCCGCCGTCCGGCAGCTGGCGCCAGCCGGAGCGCGGCTGCTGCTGGGGCTGCGTGCGCGGCTGGAGCGGCTGGGCCTTGTCGCTGTGCGGGGCTTGCGCCACAAGGCTGTCGCCGTCTTCTTCCACGGCGTAGATTTTGCCCGCGCTGTCTATCTCAAAACGGGAGAAGCGGCCCTTGCGCCCGAGGGTGAGGCGGTAGCGGTCCGACGGGGCGAAGCCGCCGGTGTCGGCCACCTGCGAAAGCGTGGAGGCTATTTTAAGCGACTGTTCGGCGCTAAGCCCGCGCTTCTGCAGTATTTCGGTTATCTGCTTGCCGTCTATGGTTCCGGCGTATACGCCTTTCTCGGCGGCGAGCGCCAGCGGCGCGCAGAATGCCATGGCCAGCGCCACCGCGCAGGCCGGTTTTATGGAAGGAAATCTCATTACAATAACCTCTCGAATGTAAACATTGGGACAATGTATATATTAGCTAGAATGCCGCGCCCGCTTCAACCCGGCAGGAGCGGCGGGTCAGTTCCACTTGCCGAAGATGAGGGCCGAGGCGCAGATGATGAGGGCGAAACCGAGCAGATGGTTCCAGCGCAGCTGTTCGTTGAGATAGAACACCGAGAACACGCAGAACACCGCCAGAGTGATGACTTCCTGTATCGTCTTGAGCTGCGCCGCCGTGAAAGTGCCGTAGCCCATGCGGTTGGCGGGCACCTGGAAGCAGTATTCCAGGAAGGCTATCAGCCAGCTTATCAGCACCACCTTGTATAAGGGTGCGTTGCGGAATTTCAGGTGGCCGTACCACGCGAACGTCATGAAGACGTTGGAGACCGTGAGCAGGACTATGGTGCGCATGGCTGCTTGCGGGAGGGTTTCAGCGGCAGGGACACGGTGAAGGACGTGCCTTCCTTTTCCGAGGAAGAGAAGGAAATCTTCCCCCCAAGGTAGCCTTCCGTGAGCAGGCGCACGCTGTAGGTGCCGAGCCCGCGCCCAGCCCCCTTGGTGGAGAACGAGCCGTGGAACACCTGCTTCTGCGCCGCATCGGGCATGGCGCTTTCGTTGTGCACCGAGAACAGCGCCTTGCCCCCCGCCCTGGCCGCGCGAAGGGTGACGGTCTGCCCCGCCTTCGAGGCTTCCAGCGCGTTTTTCACCAGGTTGTCCAGCACACGGTCCAGCAAGGCCGGGTCGGCGTTCAGGTCAAAGCCGGCTTCGCGCAGGTCCGCCTTCACCGCTATGTTGCCGGCCAGCGGGTGCCCGTCGTATTCGCGGGCGGCGCGCTTTATCGCGTCGGCGGCGTTTATCCTGCGCGGCGCGGTTTTCAGGTCGCCGCGTTCGGCGGAAAGCAGGGTGCGCTGGTTTTGCAGTTCATGCACCAGGCGCGTGCTTATGTCCAGCGCGGTGTCCGTCAGCGCCCTGGCGTCGGCGCGCCTGGCCGGGTCGGACAGGATTTCAAGGTAGCCGCGCGCCGCCCCGGCGGTGTTCAGTATGTCGTGGAAGAACACGCGCTCCAGCGCGTCGCGCCGCAGCTGGTGGGTTATGTCCTGCGCGTAAAAAACGGTGATGTTCATGCCGTGGAGCTTCATCGGGGTGGCGGTGATTTTCAGGTCCAGCGCCTTGGGCTTCCTGCCTTTTCCGGCCAGCATGATGCGGCAGTTTTCGGTTATCTGCTTTCCGCCGTATGAGCGCACCATTGCGCGGAATGCGCCGCAGTAGCGGCAGAATGCGGTGGTGCCGCAGCCGCCCGGCTCCGTCAGGGCGTGCGCGCAGTTGAAAATCTCGCCCGGGCGCTTGCCGCATAGCGCGCGGCAGTTTTTCATCCCCAGCTTGCGCAGGAGGGCGTGGTTGGCGAAAATAAGCTGGCGGCTGCGGTTGAGCACCAGCAGCGTCGCCGGTATGGCGTCAAAAAAAACCGTGAGGTCCCGGCGCGTCAGCAGGCGTATGCACTGCTTTCTTGCGGCTGCCGCGGGCAGCCTGGGGCGCGCGGCTTCGGCGTCCAGTTCCTGGTCCGGATTTCCCATATACGCTGATTTTAGCATTTACTGCTTCGGGGGACGACTCTACCCCTGCCGGAACCCGCAAGGAGCTTGCAGCGGCGGCGCAAACTGCTAGAATCTAGCGCTGCAACAGCAGCTATGCCTGAACGGAGGTGCGGTATGCCGCTTATAGTCTGGGACCAGAGCCTTAGCGTAGGGGTGGAAGTTTTCGACGGACATCACAAGAAGCTGGTGGACCTCATCAACACGCTCAACGACGCCATGGGGCAGGGAAAGGGGCGCGACGTGGTGGGCGCCACGCTGGACGAGCTTGTGCGCTACACCCAGTACCATTTCTCGGAAGAGGAAAAGCTGATGGCGGCCAAGGCCTACCCGTCGCTGGCCGCGCACAAGGCCGAGCACAAGGCCCTGACGCAGAAGGCGCTGGACCTGGCGGCCCAGCACAAGGCCGGGCACATAGCCATCACCGTGCCGGTGCTGCATTTCCTGCGCGACTGGCTCACCAACCATATCAAGGGCACAGATAAAAAATACGGCCCATACCTCAGCCCCAACGGCGGGGTCTGAGCTCCTGCGGGTTTTGAAAAAAGAAGCCCCCCTTTCGGGGGGCTTCCTTTTTTGGGGGAGCCGCGCCTTCTATGCCGGGAAGTGCGCGGCCAGCAATTCAAACAGTTTCTTCACCGACACCGGCTTGGGGATGTACCCGTCCATTCCGCAGGCAAGGCATTTTTCCTGGTCTTCCTTCATGGCCTGCGCCGTCATGCCGAAAATTTTCACGTGCCCGCCTTTCTCCTTTTCGCGGGCGCGTATGCGCTGGGTGGTCTGGTAGCCGTCCAGCCCGCCGGGCATCTGTATGTCCATCAGCACCAGGTCGAAATCCTGTTTTTCAAGCAGTTCCAGCGCCTGCGCGCCGTCGTGCGCCTCCGCGACGCTGTGCCCGTGCGGCTCAAGCAGGAGCTTCACCAGGCGCGCGCTTATCATGTCGTCCTCGACGTTCAGTATTTTAAGCCGCCTCACCTGCTGCCGTTTCTTTTCCTGGCGGGCCTGCTGCCCGCCGCTTTCCCGCGCACCGGCATCGGCGCGGGCCTGCCCTGTTTCGGCGGTGAAATAGAAGGTGCTGCCCTTCCCCGGCTCGCTTTTAAAGGTGATGTCTCCTCCCATCAGCCGGGCCAGCCGCTTTGATATGGCCAGCCCCAGCCCGGTGCCGCCGTGGCGGCGCGAGGCGCTGTCGTCCGCCTTGTGGAAGGCCTGCATCAGCACGGCCTGATGCTCTGGGCTTATGCCGCAGCCGGTGTCCTGCACGCGGAAGACAAGCCTCAGCTTCCCGCCCAGCCCGGGCGCGCACGAGGCGTCCAGCGACACTCTCCCCCTGTCTGTGAATTTTATGGCGTTTCCCAGCAGGTTTATCAGCACCTGGCGCAGGCGCTTTAGGTCCCCCTCCACGGCGCGCGGAAGCGGCGAGGAGCGCGTGAACTCAAGCGCCAGCCCTTTCAGCCGCGCCTGCGGCGTGAAGAACTGCTCCAGTTCGTTCAATAGCTTCCTCGGTGAAAGCCGGCGGGGCTCAAGCTCCATCTTGCCTGCCTCTATAACCGCGAAATCCAGCAGGTCGTTTACCAGCTCCACCATGTGCCCGCTTGAGAGCCGCGCCATTTCAAGGTAGTCGCGCTGCTGTTCGGAAAGCGGGGTTTCGGCCAGCAGTTCCAGGAAGCCTGCCACGCCGTTCATCGGCGTGCGCAGTTCGTGGCTTATGTTGGCCAGGAAGCGGTTCTTGGCGTCGTTGGCGGCCCCGGCTTTTTCGGCCAGCGCCTCGGCCTTGTCTATCTCCTGGCGCAGCTGCGACACTGCGGCCTCCAGCTCCAGGTTGGTTTCCTGCAGCATCTCCTCGGTGCGCTTCAGTCGCGAAATGTCCTGCGCCGAGGCCAGCACCGCGGTTTTTCCCCCCAGCGTGAAGCTGGCCGCGGAAAACAGCGCCGTGCCCCGGGTGCCGTCCTTGCGGCGGAACCTGGCCTCCATCATGGTCAGCGCGCCTTTTTCCCGTATTTCCGCCGAGGCGCGTTCCCGCACCTTCGCGTCCAGTATGTCCAGCTCGTGTATGGTGCGGCCAAGCGCTTCCTCGCGCGAGTAGCCGCTTGTCTGCACGAAGGCGTCGTTCACCTCTATGAACACCGAATCCATTATTATGGCCGAGGCGGCCGTGGCCGTCTGGAAGGCTTTCTGGAATTTTTCCTCGGCTTCCTTTATCTGCGACAGGTTGTATGCCGTTCCGCATACGCCAAGCGGCTGGCCCGCCGCGTCGCAGTACAGCTTGGCCGAGCCCGCAAACCAGATTTCGCGCCCGTTCTTGCACAACAGACGGAACTGCGCGAAGGAGTTCTGGCCCGTGTCCACCGCTTTGTGGACGGATTCCTTTATTGTTTCCCTGTCCTGCGGGGCCACCAGTTCAAGCAGCGGGCGGCCCACCAGTTCGCTGGGCTCGTAGCCGTAGTTGCGCACCTGGGGGCCCACGAAGCGCAGCACCATGTCCAGCGAGGCGGCATAGGGCATGTGCGGCGCGTCCACGGCCATGCCCTGCCCTTCCATGAAAATGCGCAGGTCCGATTCCGCTTTCCTTATCTGGGACATGTCTGTGATAAGCGCGGCGGCAAGCCCGGGCGCAGGCCCCAGCAGCGAGACTGAGAGCCACACGCCCCTGTCGCGGCATCCCGTCTCGTAGCGCAGGGTGTGCCCGGTGCGGGCGGTTTTCTCAAGCAGGCGGTTCCACAACGCGCCCAGCGCCGGGAAATCCTGCGGCGCGGCCTCGTGGTCCCGTTCGGGGCAGGAGGACAGCGCCTTGAATGCCGGGTTGGCGTAGATGAGCGAGGGCTTGCCGTCGCTGCGGCGCGGTATGCGGTACAGCGCAAGGCCCTGTTCCAGCGCGTCGAACAGCGTTCTGTGGAACTGCCTGGCGGCGGCCGGGCCGCACAGCACGCGCTCCAGCCCCGCAAGCGCCAGCTGTGCGCGGAACTTCCCGTCCAGTGCGGGACTGCGCGTTGGCGCTGTCTTGATGCGTTTTGCTGCGGCACGGCTGTGCGCCATGTCTCCCCCCCGGGATTTTTATTCCTTTTCGTAATATATATCATGCCGCGCCCAAATGCAAGCGCCGGGCGGGAGCTTTTGGGCGGCCAGCCGCGTCCGTGCCGGAAATTTGCTATATTTAACCCGTGAGAAACACCCGCACTTTCAATCATGCCAGGGCCATGCGCTGTCTGCGCGCGGCGGCTCTGGCGGCGGCGTTGTCGGCACTGCTTGCGCAGGCGCTTCCGGCGCAGGACGCCTCCACCGAACAGGACGACGTTTTTTCAGCCAGCCCTATGGGCGCGCTCCCGGCGGCTAATTCCGCGCCTCCCTCCGAAACCGCGGCCCCGGCCCCGGAAACGGCGTCCGCGCCCAAACCCCGCAGAAAAGCCGCCAGGAAGCCGCGCGGCAAAAAGGCTTCGGCGAAGAAAGGCAAGGCGGCCAAGCCAAAGAAAAATTCCAAGGCGTCTCCGGCGAAAAAAACGCAGGGCGAACCGGTGCAGGAGGCCGCCGTGCCGGGCGCGCCCGACAAGGTTCCGGCCCCGCCCGCCATGGTGGTCTACGAAGAAGTGGTGGACCTCCCCAAGCCCAAAAAGACCAAGGCCGGCAAAAAGAAAAAGGCCCGCAAGCCGCTCCCGCCCCCCGACGAGCTCCCTGACGAGGACGCCGGTTCCGGGGACGACACCGGTGTCGGCGGCGGCGATTATTCCGGCTACGAGGACAACGGCGCGGATTTTGAGGCATCACAGTCCCACTCAAGCAACACTGACGAAAACGGTCAATATAAGGAGGAAAACGCCTCGGGGTCCGGCTCCGAATCCAGCGATGTGCAGGATTGAGGCGTTACTGTCTATGAAAAAAACAGCGCTGTTGTGCCTGCTGGCCGCGGCTGTCTGCGCGTGCACCGGCAACAAAACTATTCACCACAGGCCTCGCCCCGGAATGCCGCAGCCTCCTCAGCCCGCGCCCGCCGCGCAGACGGCGCCTGCCGCCGCCCCGGCCAAAGCCGCGGCAAAACCGGCGCCCGATAAGCCGCAGGCCCCAGCGCCTGCTTCCGCCCAGCCGCAGTCAGACGCCATTGAGGTGCAGACCGAGCCCGCGCAGGCCGAGGAAGAGACTTTCGGCGTGGTCATCATGGACGGCCCCTCCTCCTCCCCGTCCTCTTCGCAGAACGATTACGGCGACATCGCCATAACTGTGGAGGGCGAAAATTGAGCACCGGAAGGGTTTCCCCCTCCTCCTGCGGCGAACAGTCTTTTACGGACTGCCTGCGCACGGGCCTTAACGCCCGCGCCCCGCTGGAACGCTGGTACTGCGCCGAGATACTGGGCATGCACCGCGTGGAAGGCAAGGCGGTGGAGCCGCTTGCCCAGCTTCTGTCGTCGGCGGAGCCGCAGCTGCGTTCCGCGGCGTGCCGCGCCCTGGCGCGCTCCGGAGAAAAATCCGTCTGCGCCAGAATCGTCCCGCTGTTGTCCGACTCCTATTCCGGCGCGCGCCTTGAGGCCCTGCGCGCGCTTTCAGCGCTGGGTTGCCCCGCTTTTTCCAGGAACGCGCTTCCGCTTTTGAAGGATTCTTCCGTGGCGGTCCGCTGCGAGGCGGCCGCCCTGCTGTCTTCCTGCGCCGAGGCGCGCCCCGCTCTTGAGAAAATGACCGCAGATCCGCACCCGCTGGCCAGGCTTGCCGCCGCCCGCGCGCTTGCCGCGCTCGGCGTAGGCGAAAGCCGCTCCGCCCTTGAAAAGCTTTCTTTCGGCGACCCGGACTGCGGCGTCCGGCGCGGCGTTTCGCAGCTGCTTAAAAAATCCTGACGCCTGTTTTGAAAAGACTGCGGCCCCGCCGTTTAAGGCGGGGCCGCTTCGTCTTTACGGGTGATGCCCGTCCTCAGGAGAAGGTTTCCGGCTCAAGCGTGTTGAAGCCGGGTATTTCCCGCCCGCTTCCTTTAAGCTGCACGCAGGCTGCGTAAAGCCGCATGACCACAAGGTCGCGCGGCGTAAGCTCGGCGGGATTTATCTCCGGCGGCAATACCCCCCCTTCCTTTAACCCTCCGCCTGCCAGTTGCGAGCAGAACAGCCTGGCGTGCCTGTCGGGGTTGCGGAACAGTTTCCCTATCAGCGGCACGCGCTCCAGCAGGTCCAGCGCCGAAAGGGCCGCCTCCCGGCGGGCGTAGGGCTTTCCCTCCTGCGCCAGCAGCCATTTTTCGGTTCGGGGCCAGTCGCCCCGCGCGCGGGCCTCGGCAGACAGGGGCAGCCACCACACGCGCCCCCTGTAGTCGCGCAGGCGCTGCGAAAGCCGCGTGGACACCACGCCGGAAAAGCCGTCCAGCGTGGTGCTTTCCAGCACCCTGTTCTGCCACATCCCGCCGGAGACTTCCGTCCTGAACACTATCCCGACGTGCGACACCGGGCACCGCCCCGTGGCCAGCTTTATCAGCGCGGAAACAAAACCCTCGCCGCCGAAGGCTATTATGTCGCCGGGACGTATGGCCTGCCGCAGCGAATCATAATCGCCGCGAATCATTTTCCGGAGTCCGCCCAGCGTTTGCCGCTTATGCCGTTGAGGGCGGACACCGCCGCGTCCACCAGCCTGCGCAGAAGCGCGGCCTCCAGTTCCTCGGGCAGATAAGGCATGTCCAGCAGCCTGTTCAGCACCGCCACGGCCAGTTCGCGTTTGTCCGCTCCCGTAAGGCTTTTCGCCCGTCCGCGCGCCTCCACAGCCAGCAGCACCAGCGGCAGCGCCGTCTGCGCGTTCTTGAGGTCCTTGAGCTTGAGGCCCCGCAGTTCCGAAGCCCCGTCTATTATTTCCTGCGCCATTGCCTGATAGTCCATGTTTTCCTCCTAAGGTGCGTAAGGTCCGCCGGGCCGGAAGTAGTACTTCGGCTCGGCGGGAAAGCATTGCGAGGCGGGCAGCACGCCGTTGCGCGCCCCGGCGTTGGCCAGCAGCGGCACGGTCTTTTTCCACGACGGGCTCCACGCCCCCGATTGCGACGGATACACCGCCGCCACATGCCCGTGCCGGGCCTGCGCGTGTTTGGGCGACAGCCTTATCGCCGCACTGGGCAGCGCGGCCACGCACAGCGTTCCGCCGCGCGCCAGTTCCGCCGCCTGCGCGCCGTCCACGGCCACCCAGCCGCGTTCAAGCACGCGGCAGATGGCGTCGGCGGTAAGCGGGCCGCCGGGGCCGCGGAAGCAGTCGCACCCCATCCCGCTGCACACGAAATCCACGGCGGCATTGCAGTAGGTGTAGAGCGTCCTGCCGGTGGCGGCGTCCACCAGCGGCGGGAAGCGGGCTATGGCCTGGTCGCACAGGGTTTTGAGCAGCACGGCTTCACCCCCCCGTTTTCTTCGCTATGAAGCGGGCCAGTTCCGGTAGCAGGTTGAACAGCGCGCTGACGGCCAGGGTGCCGCCGGTCACCATCAGCGCCCAGCGCCCTTTCAGCGCGCGCACTTCCTCGGCCAGCCCTATCGAGCCGTTGCCGTTCACCGTGCGCTCCAGCTTCTTCACGCGGGCGCACAGCCCGATTTCCGGGTCGGTCAGCACCACGTAGATGCGGTTGAGCTTCTCGCTGTCGTTCATAGTTCCGGGTCCAGCTCAAGCGCGCTCCGGGCGTCGGCGCAGGCTTCAAGCGCGGCCTCAAGCGCGTTGCAGGCGTCCCGCACGGCCTGCCTTTGCGCTTTCAGCGCGTCCAGTTCGTCCTGCGGCAGCGTGCCCTGCTCCCACTGGCGTATTATCGCGTAGTCGGTGGCGGCCAGCTTTTCCGCCGCGCGGCGGCGCGCCCGCTCCGCCAGCTGGTTTTTCAGTTCGCCAAGCGGCGGGGCGGCCAGCAGCGCCAGCTCCGCTTCGCTTATGGCCTGCGCGCCCTGCGGGGCGTCTTCCGGGCGGCACACCGCCGTCCACCCTTCCGGGACGCTTTCGCCTTCGGCCACCGCCGCCGCGTAGCCGCGTATTATCTTCACCAGTTTCATCTTTCCCCCTATTGGTTGGAGTTGGGCCCCGCCGTCTGGTACCAGTACAGGCCCATTTTCACGGCGCAGAAAGTGTCGCCGTAGTTCAGCACTACGTTAGCCGAGCCCGACACATACAGGTTGTCCCTTGTTATGGTCAGGTTGTAGGACGACATGTTGATTACGCACAGGTTCTGGCCGTCCACCCCGTCGTCGAAGTTGGTGACGGTCAGGGCCGCCGTGCCGCTGTAGCGCAGTGTGCCTGTCCCGGCCGCCGATGGCGTGGCGTCGCCGGAGGCGATGTCGCGGTAGCCCGCCACGCGCCCGGAAACATACCCGCTCACAGTCGCCGTTGCCACGGACAGCGCGGCGGCGCTCACCGCCCCCGTCGCCGTGACCGAGCCCGACGGCCCGTTCAGCTGCACCGCGCAGACGCCCGCCGTTGAAGAGCTTGCCGCCACGCACCAGGTGCCGGAAATGTGTCCCGCCGCCCTGCCGGTGCTTGAGTTTTGCGTCACTCCGTAATACGGGCTTGCGGCCGTTGCCGTGCCGGCGCACAGCAGGGCCCCCAGCGCGGCGGCCGCGCGGATGTGTGTGTTTTTCATGGCTATCCCCCCGCCACGACCAGGAACCCGTCCTCGCCGTAGCTTGTGCTGCCGCAGTAGAACAGCAGCTGCATGGTGTCGGTGGCCAGGCACAGGAAAGGCGTGTCCGGCGCGGTCTGCGCGAATGCGCGCAGCCCGGAGTACGTGTCCCGGCGCAGGCCCTTGCCGTCGCCGAGAAAGTTGAAGTTGGCCATCAAAAGCGACGCGTCCGGCACGTCGCCGTTCTGTATGTTGTTTGGTACGGGCATCAGAGCACCTCCGTCAGGTCGTAGCGCGCGCGCCAGTTTTCCAGGTCCAGCTCTATACCCTCCACGCGCATGTCCACGCAGGCCAGCATCAGGGTTCCCGGCAGCGTGGTTCTGGAGTAGTAGCGCAGGCCTTCCCGCCCGTAGGCGTCCTCCCCCCAGCGCCAGAGCGGGAACAGGTCGTCCTGCGGATAGTCGACGGTCACGCGGTCGCCCAGCTCAAGCGCGAGGCCCAGCCGCGCGTCCAGCGCCGCCCGCCTGCGCGCCCGGCTTGTGTAGGCGTAGATGGCCGGGGCCAGCGCCCGCGCCAGGTTCACGTTTTCCGCCGGCAGCAGCTGTTCCGAAGACACTTCCAGCGTGCGCACGCCGTGCCTGTCGCGGCTGGTGGGCGCGGCTTCACCGGCGGTGTCCGGGTCGGCCACGGCGCGGTAGTTCCCGAACGAGACCACCACCCGGTTGTACACCCGGTCCGAGCCGTCGCTGAGCGTGGACAGCTTTTCAATTTCGTTGCGGCCCAGCGAGGTCGAGGCCGAGACGCCCGTGGAACGCGGCCGGAACAGGAAGGTGTCCTGCGAATCGAACCCCGTCTCGTAGCAGCACAGGCGCGAGAGCTGGTCCAGCGCGCTTTTCGCCGTCAGCCCGGTCATGTTCACCATGGTGATGGCCGTGTTGCTGGTGGAGAAGGGCACGCGCAGGTTGTACAGAAGCGGGGTCGCCGCCTGCTGAAGGTCGGCCGCGGCGTTCCAGCGCACCTGCGCGTAGCGCTGGACCAGCGGCAGTTGTCCGCTTGAAGGCACGTCAACCCACGCGCCCCAGCCCTGGTCCTGCGCCGGGCGCTGGCGCGCCTGAAAGGCGCTGGAACAGCCGTCCGGCACGTTTTGCGCGGCCGAGAGCATCCCCCAGTTCTTCAGCGCGGCGCTGCCGTCGATTTCCTGCGAGGTCCAGGTCCCTGATAACTCGTAGGGGCCGCCGCCGGAGGCTGTGTCGGGCGTATATCTTATGCTGCTGATGCCTCCGTAGCAGGCCAGCCCGCCGCTGTCGGCCAGCGAGTAACGCGTTATCAGCGCCCCGGCCGAGGAATATGCCGTGTCAGACGCGGCGGGAGAGGTCATGCTCCCCGCCGAAAGCGCGCCGGTGTCCGCGTTATAAATGGCGACGTAGAACGCGCCTGCCGCGGTGCGGGCCACGCGGGCCCGCAGCGTGGCCGAAGCCATGCTGGTCCCCAGCCCCGAGTTCCAGATTACCGTGCCGCTTGCGCCGTTCATGCGCCAGAGCTTCCATTTCCCGTCGTCGCGGGAACGCCCCAGCGCATAGCCCTGCGCCGTGTCGCAGCTGCCGGTGGAGGCCAGGAAATAAAAGAAAGGGCATACGTAGTAGTTGCCGGTGAGTTCACAGTCCCAGGTGCCGGTGTTCTGCGCCGAGGATGCCCATGCCGAGGGTTCGCCTGTCAGGTGTTCGCCGGAGCGCACGTCAAAACGCGTGCCGTGGGCGTAAGTCGTCCAGTTGGAGGAAAGCCCCCCGCTCCAGGCTGCGAAGGTTTTGCCTATCAGCGCAATGCGCCCCACGGCCAGCGCGCCGGGATAGCTGGCGGTGTCCATGTTCGAGCGGGTTCCGGTCTCCCACTGCCCCTGCGTGTCGTATGAGGCCGAGTTCTCCACGTCGGTGCTGAATATCACCGGCGAAATGGCGCGGTTCTCCACCCCGGCCAGGTCGCACAGCTTGCCGGCCACCCAGTGTATCTCCTTGCTTGCGTGCCACTGCCGCCAGGTGGCCCAGGCCGCCTCGCCCGAGGTCAGTTCCTGCGAAAGAGTTATCACGGCGGGTTCCTCCAGGCTGTTGAGGCCCGAAACCGTGTAATCCTCGGCCGGGTTAAGTTCAGAGGCTGCGGCTGCCCCGGACGAGGCCGCCCCGCGCAGCACTTTCAGCACCAGGCCCGCGCGCGGGCCGGAAGTCTCGAATTCCGTTCCCGCGTTCTGCCCCAGCAGTTGCTTCTCCACCAGCACGCTCAACTGTTCGGCGTCGGCGTCGCCGAAGGCGGCCATATGGTCGTAAAGCGTGAGGGCGGCGGTGCGTTCGTCGGGGTTGTAGACCGGCGCGGCGCTGACAAAGCCGGTGAACACGTATGCGGACTCTTCCGTGCCGTCGGGGCCCAGCACCCCGGCGCGCAGGCGCACGCGGCTGTTTTTAACTATCCCGGACGCGCCGAAGACGCCTGCGGCGTTTCCCTCGCGGAACTGTCCCCTGTCGTTTCGCAGGGTCAGCGTGCAGTTTG
>JAAYTX010000209.1 GCA_012523635.1 Elusimicrobiota bacterium | reverse complement strand
CATAGCTTCCGACGCCAGCGCGCTGTACGCCAAGAACCTGCTGAAGTTCGTGGAAGAGCTTTACGACCGCGAGAAGAAGGAACTGGCGGTCAAGACCGAGAACGAGGTCGTCGCCGGAACGCTGGTAACCCGCGGCGGCGCGGTTGTGCATCCCAAGCTTTCGGGAAAATAGGAGCCGCAGATACAAATTATGGAAACAATAACTCAGACAATAATCGTCAACGCCCCGGCCCTGCCCGCGGCGCACGGCGGGCCGTCGTTCATGATGGCTTTCACCGTGTTCGTGCTGGCGGTGTTCGTGGGATACTACGTGGTGTGGAGCGTCACTCCGGCGCTGCACTCGCCGCTGATGTCGGTCACCAATGCCATCTCGTCGGTCATACTGGTGGGCGCCATGATAGCCGCCGGTCCGGTGGACATGACGCCTTCCAAGGTGATGGGTTTCATCGCCGTGGTGCTGGCCTCGGTCAATATTTTCGGCGGCTTCATAGTGACCCAGCGCATGCTGGCCATGTTCAAGAGGAAGAGGTAAGCCATGTCCGAATCAATGACCGCTTTCCTTTATCTGGTCGCGTCGGTGCTGTTCATACTGGCGCTCAGGGGCCTTTCATCGCCCGAAACGGCGCGCAAGGGCAACCTGTTCGGCATGCTGGGCATGACGCTGGCCGCCGTGACCACGCTGTTCAACCCCGGCGTGCTGAGCTACGGCATGATTCTGCTTGGCATAGCCATAGGCGGCGTGATAGGCGCGGTGATAGCCAAGAAGATTCAGATGACCGCCCTGCCGCAGCTGGTCGCGGCGTTCCACAGCCTTGTGGGTCTTGCCGCGGTGCTGGTGGCCGCAGCCTCGTTCTACGCTCCTGAAGCGTACGGCATAGGCGCGCCCGGCGCCATAGCCACCGGCAGCCTGGTGGAAATGAGCCTTGGCGTGGCAATAGGCGCAATCACCTTCAGCGGTTCGCTGATAGCCTTCGCCAAGCTGCAGGAGCTGATGTCCGGTGCGCCGCTGGTGTTCAAGGGCCAGCATCCGCTTAACGCCCTGCTGGGCCTGGCGCTGATAGGCCTTGTGGCGGCGTTCTGCTCGGCGCAGACCACCGGGTTGTTCTGGGGCATAGTCCTGCTGGCGTTTCTGCTGGGCTTCCTGCTCATACTGCCAATCGGCGGCGCGGACATGCCCGTGGTGATCTCGATGCTGAACTCCTATTCAGGCTGGGCTGCCTGCGGAATCGGCTTTACGCTCAAGAACAACATGCTTATAGTGGCAGGCGCGCTGGTGGGTTCCTCCGGCGCGATACTGAGCTATATCATGTGCAAGGCCATGAACCGCTCCTTCTTCAGCGTCATATTGGGCTGTTTCGGCGCGGAAGGCCAGAAGGCCGCCGTCAAGGGGCCCAAGAAGAACGCCAAGTCCGGCAGCGCGGAAGACGCGGCTTTCCTGCTGGAGAACGCCTCGTCCGTCATAATAGTCCCGGGATACGGCCTGGCCGTGGCGCAGGCCCAGCACGCCATCAGGGAGATGTCTGACCTGCTCAAGAAAAAGGGCGTGAACGTGCGCTATGCCATACACCCGGTGGCGGGCCGCATGCCAGGCCATATGAATGTGCTGCTGGCCGAGGCTAACGTGCCCTACACCGACGTCTTTGAACTCGACGACATCAACCGCGATTTCGCCACCACTGACGTGTCGCTGGTCATCGGCGCCAACGACGTCACCAACCCCGCCGCGAAAAAGGATCCGCAGAGCCCAATATACGGCATGCCGGTCCTGGACGTGGGCGCCAGCAAGACGGTGCTGTTCATAAAGCGTTCGCTGTCGCCGGGCTATGCCGGCATAGACAACGAACTGTTCTATTACGACAACACCATGATGCTTTTCGGCGACGCCAAGAAGGTGACGGAGTCGATAGTGAAAACCCTGTCCGGCGGCCATTGAGCCGGGCTGGAAACCGATTGCCCGAAGGGCCCAGATTCATCTGGGCCCTTTGGTTTTAGGGCCGGGCCCTGAGGGCCCATGCGCGTGGGCGCTTCTAACGATAGAATCCTTATATGAAAATACTTCATTTGCTGTTATCCGCGTTGTTTCTCTCTTTACCCGGTTCGGCCTTGTTTGCCGAACAGAATTCCAGCATTGCTGCGATTCAGGAGCTCTCTTCTTCCAGGGCTTCCGTGGCCGAGCCCAAGGTGGTGGGACAGGACCTGACGGGTGAAAACCTGTTCCAGGCCTTGCATGATTATACCTTCCAGCATACTTCCGTTGGTTACGGCACAGCCCAGCGCCTGTTGCCCACCGAAGTTGACGGCATAGAGAAGGATGGCAGGAAAGGCGTCATCTGCTATTACTCCAATATTTTCATAGAGTGCAGCGGCAGCAAATGTACCGAAAAAGGCGACGAGAATCATGATGGCAAGGCGGGGGATTTCATAAACGTTGAGCATTCGTGGCCCCAGTCCTTCTTCAGCAAGCAGGAGCCTATGCGCAGCGATATGCACCACCTTTTCCCCACGCTGTCTGTGCCTAACGGCCAGCGCGGACACATGCCTTTCAGCGTAGTGCCTAAAGAAGACGAAAGTGAAGTCAGTTATCAGACAGAATCCGGCTCCAAGAAGACTTCCACCTATTTCGAGCCCAGCGACGTCAGCAAGGGCAACATCGCCCGCGGCCTGTTGTACTTTGCCGTGACCTACACCGGCAGCAACGTCGAATCCGGCGCTTTCGGCAACGACTTTTGGGATTCCAAGATAGAGACGTTGATGCAGTGGAACCGCCAGGACCCGCCAGATGCCGCTGAAAAGCATCGCAACGAAGTGATTGCGAAGTACCAGGGCAAGCGCAACCCATTCATCGACGACCCGTCGCTGGTGGACAAGATAGGCGCGGCTGTCTGGAAAAAGATGCACTAAGGCCCGCTTTAAAAGTTCAATCCCCGGCGCAGCCCAGGCCGGGGATTTTGCTTGTATGGACGGCAATGTGCTAGTTTTTAGCTTATGACGCGCACCGGCAACGGCGAAATTTCCGAAAAAAGCTTCTCGGCGAAAATCTGGGGAGCCCTGCTTTCGTTTTCTCGCCAGAGAAGGCTGCTGGAGCGCGGGGATACCGTTCTTGCCGGGGTTTCGGGCGGCCCGGATTCAGTATGCCTGTTGCATTTCCTGAAAAGCATGGAGAAGCGCTGGGGCTTGTCGGTGGCGGCCTGCCATGTGCACCATGGCCTGCGCGGGGCCGGCGCCGACAGGGACGAGAAGTTCGTGCAAAAGCTTTGCGGCGAACTTGGCGTGCCGTTGTTTGCGGCCCGCGTGAAAGTGCGCCCGTATGCGTCGCGTAATGGCCTGAGCCTTGAGCATGCGGCCAGAAAACTGCGTTATGAGACTTTCGCCGCCTGCGCCCGCAAAATAGGCGCGGGAAAAGTGGCCGTAGGGCATCATTTGGACGATCAGGTTGAAACCGTGCTTCTGCATTTGGTGCGCGGCGGCGGCCCTGCCGGTTTGGGCGGAATGCCCGTCAGCCGCAGTCTTGAGGGGGGGCGTCGCGGCGTAACTTTGGTGCGTCCTCTTATGTGTATGACGCGGGCTGATGTTTCGCTTTATCTGAAGCGACATCGGCTTTCATCGGTCAAGGACGAAAGCAACGAGAGTGATGTTCATACCCGCAATTGGATACGCCGAAAGCTTCTGCCGTTGCTGGAGTCCAGGCAGCCGCGCTTCAGGCAGCATATACTGGGGCTTTCCGAGGCAGTGTCGGCGCTCAAGCTTCCTTCGCAAAAAAACCGGGGTTAGCCAGTTTTTTAATCGGTTCAGAGTTCCCAGAGAAAGGCTGACAGCGGAATCGGCCTGTACAGATAGAGCAAAATCGCCGCGCACAGGAAAGGCCCGAACGGCATGGGCTCCTTGCGGCCGAGTTTTTTCGTAATGAGCATCCAGGCTCCGTATATGGAGCCAAGCAGCGAGCCTATCATCAGCGATACCAGCACGCACTGCCAGCCGGCCAGCGCCCCCGCCGCCATCATGAGTTTAAGGTCCCCGCCGCCGATGGCCTCTTTTTTAAACAACAGTTCGCCCATGGCGGCCAGAAGCCAGATGATGCTGAACCCGGCTGCGGCGCCAAGCAGCGAATAACCGGCTTTTGCCAGCAATCCGCCTTGAAGAAGAGGATTGACCGGGCTGGCCAGCAGGCCCAGCACAGTCAGGCCCAGCGACAGTTCGTCGGGAATTATCATGAAATCAATGTCTATGAATGTTATGGCAACCAGCGCGTATGCCGCAAGCAGCGTGCAGGCCAGCCACAGCGGCGTTTGCCAGTAACGCAGCGCAAACAGGGCGGTAAGCGCGCCGGTCAACAGTTCCACAAGCGGGTAGCGCAGGGAGATTCTGGCCGAACAGTCTCGGCACTTGCCAAGCAGGAAGAGGTAACTGAATACCGGCACGTTGTCGTACCAGCGTATTGAATGGCCGCAGGACGGGCAGGCCGAGCCAGGCCAGACTATGGATTTTTCGCGCGGCAGCCTGTAGATGCAGACATTTAGAAAGCTGCCTATTATCAGGCCGAACGCGACCGCAACTGCTATTGAAAAAATGAACATTTTTAAAAAACCGGCCCCGTCGAAAAACGGGGCCGGTTTGTTTGAATCGCTAGGTCCAGTGGATCAGTACGAGGTCCACAGGGTGCCTTTGGAGTCGGTCGTGGTGCAGTTCACAACCAGCGTGCCCCAGGCTGATTCCGTGTAGTCGTTGGCGTAAGCCCAGCCGCCCGCGTTGGTGACGTAAGCGGCGGTAGAGGCTGCGCTGACGGCGTTGCTGTCGGCAGCTGCGCCGGTCAACTGGGGAACCTTGGCATTGGGCAGCGTCGTCAGGTAGTGAGGCTGTATGGAGGCCAGGTTATCCGTGGGATAGCGGCCTTCCGCGTCGCCGTAGTACACTGTCAGCGCGCTGCGGATGGCGCCGAGGCTTCCTTTGGTGGAACCTTCTTTAGACTTATTGATGAGGCCCGCGAACTTGGGTATGGCAACAGCGGCCAAAATGCCGATGATAGCAACCACGATCATCAGCTCGATGAGCGTGAAACCCTTTTTCGCGTTACCCTTTCTGCTATTCAACATACGTATGTCTCCTTGATTCCGCAGGCGTCCGGGTATTTGCGCGCTCCCGGCCTGCCGGATTGCTACAGTTTACAATCGGTACTGTGGTGAGTCAATGTCAATAAAGTCACTGGGCGAGGAGGGACTTGAACCCTCAAGGACTTGCGTCCATACGGTCCTGAGCCGTACGCGTCTGCCATTCTGCCACCCGCCCGGCAGTTGCTGCATCTCAAGCCTTCTCAAATATCATATTATATTGCAACGCGGGTATTCAATATTTTTTTCAGGTCCCGCGCAGCGGACCCATGGCACAGCAAGAGAAACAGGAAATAATACACGTGGCCTCCAACAGGAAGGCCCTGCATAACTACCATATAACCGACAGCTACGAGGCCGGCCTGTGCCTCAGCGGTCCGGAAGTGAAGTCGCTTCGCGAGAAGCAGGTGAGCATGGAGCAGAGCTTCGCGCGTCTGAACGGCGGCGAGGCCTTTTTGCACAACCTCAGCATTAACCCTTATAAATTCGACCATTCGGGCGCGCTGTACGAGCCCGCGCGTACCAGAAAGCTGCTGCTCAAATCGGCCGAGCTGAAAAAGCTCATAGGCGCCGTGTCCATAAAGGGGAACACGCTGGTTCCGCTTGAAATTTATTTCAAGCGCGGCTGGGCGAAGGTGAAGATAGGCCTGGCGCAGGGCAAAAAAGCAGCCGACAAGCGCGATGATATAAAGAAGAAGGATTTGGAGCGAGAGGTGCGCCGCCAGTTTCGGTCGGACTTCAGGGGTTAGTTCCTTCCCCCGGCGTTTTCAGCACAAGACAATTAGGCGTTCCTGCTTTAGCGCGCGTCTGCCGTGATTCCCGCGGCGGCGCGCGCCGCTTCTTTTGTGTCGCCCGCTTTGGCCAGCTGCCATGCCACGTCCGATATCTCGTAGTCAAGCAGAGTCAGCCTCAGGTTTTCGGCACGGCGCATTTTAAGCAGGAAGTCCATCCGGCGCTTCAGTGGCAGGTCGTGCGCCAGTTCCGGCATGTTCACGCCGTAGAGATGCACTTTGTACGGTGTTTCTTTAGAGAGGCGGTCGCGCAGGTCGGGCGGCGTCTGGCGCAGATAGATTTCCAGCTTCGCGCTCAGTATTGCGGCGTCCCTGTACCTGCCGTGTTCCAGTTCGTCCAGAAGTTTCATGCCTGTTTCCATGTGTTTGGTGCTGGGCAGCCGGAAACGTTCCATGGCTCGTGCTGCCTTTTCTGGCGTCATGCCGCGCGCCAGCAGGCTGGTCCCTTCGCCGGTTATTTTTTCCCAGTCGCAGGGGCTGTAAATGTAACGCCTTCGTTCAAGGCTTGCCGCTTCTTCCTGCGGCAGATGCGGGGCCAATACCTCCTGCGCCTGCCTTAACAGCCATAAATCATTGGGTTTTGAGCGTAATTCGGCTTGCAGCCTTTCCGGCCAGGTGTCCCTGCGCTGCGGATACGCCGCCACGAAGCCGGAGGCGACGGCCCAGGCCAGCAGGAAAAACCCCGTAGCGGCTATCGAGCAGTTAAGGGCCAGTTTTTTACCGCGTTCGTCGTCACGTATCGGGGCGAAGAAAAGTCCCGCCGGTATGGCCAGCAAGGCGCGCAACGGTTCCAGATAGCGCGGTTCGACCGTCATTATGCAGTGCGCGGCGATGAAATACGCAGTCAGCGCCTGCAAGGGAAGGAGCGCCCTTCGGCGGCGATGCCGCCAGAAGCCCAGAAGGGACAGCGTGAAGAGCCCCGGCATGAACGTGAACATGGTGTAGACGCGCGAGAGGTAGCCTTTCAAATAGGAGTGCGGCGCGGCGCACACATGTTTTGCGAACCAGACGTATATGCCGCCCGGCTTCTGCGCTTCATAAGGCACTGTGGCGTCATAGGTCGGGTACAGATAAGGTTGTTGTGGCGCGTCCCGCGGCCGCAGGTATGCCGCGGCCGGTATAGTGAGTATTTCTCCGCGCACGGCGGCCACTATATTGATGTGCGAACGGGTGTATTCGAAAAATTGCAGTTTCCCCAGTGTTTTCCAGTTCATCCAGACCCACGGCAGCAACAGCGTCAGCGGGAGCAGGAGCATGAGCGCGGCGCGCCACGCTGCGCGGGCGCTCCCTTCCCTGGTTCGCGCCGACAGGAATTCCCATGCCGCAAGAAGGGGAAGGAAAAGCGAAAGCAGGCTTTTCACCGTCATAGTAAGCCCGATAAGGAGAGAATTCCATAAAGCCCAGCCGCGAGAGTTGTCTTTCCGCAGCATGAAAACCGTGGACAGCGTGATGAACATTATGGCCAGCGCGAACTCGGTGGGGTGGGATTCGAAAGCGTCGGCCGGGGAGGAGCTCAGGCGGTTCCAGAACACGAACGCGGCCGTCCAAAACAATGAAAACCAGGGCCCGGCCATGACGCGCATGGCGCAGTACAGCAGAGCCGGGTAAAGCAGCAGCAGGAATTCGTAAAACGGCGGGATTCCCAATGGCGCGGGGAATTTTTCGCACAGGCCTTCAAACAGATAGGCCTGAGGCATTATCCAGCTTATGTAATCGTGCGGCGCGCCGTAGTAGAGATGGAGCGGGGAGTTCGACAGGTTGTTTATGAGCAGCGCATCCAAGTGGCGCGGGCCGCCGGGCAGCCACAGCGCCAGGAACAGGCCGACAGCGCCCCAAAACAGGGCCTTGCCAGTGAGCTCGCCTTTCGGTGTCATGTTATTGGCGCCCCGGGGCCTGATTACCGTCGAGAAACCCCGCCGCCGCGCGCAGCGGTCAGTATAACACTTGCCCGCGCCGCGCTTCAAGGCGGGCCGGGGCGGTTTTGCGGCGGCCTTAGGACGGCGGAATGGTGTTATAATATATGATTACATAGACGAGGCGCATAAAAGACAAGGTCCCAGGAGGCCTAACGTGAAAGACGGAATCACCCAGGAGTTTATCTGCAAGATACCCAAATCAGACCTGCACCTGCATCTGGACGGTTCGCTGCGGCTGTCCACGCTCATAGAACTGTCCAAGAAGGAGAAAACCAAGCTGCCGTCTTTTGAGGAGGCGGGCCTTAAGGAACTGGTTTTCAAGGATTCCTACGCCAACCTGGGCGAATATCTTAAGGGCTTCGGCTACACTTGCGCCGTCTTGCAGAACACCGAGAACCTGGAACGGACCGCCAAGGAACTGGTGGAAGACAATATCGCCGAGGGCGTGCGTTATATTGAAGTGCGCTTCGCGCCGCAGCTGCATGCCAGCCAGAACCTGGCTATCGAGGACGTGCTGCGCGCGGTGGCGCGCGGCCTTGCGGCCGGCGCCAAAGAGCACAATGAGAGCAAGGCGGTGAAATCCGGCAAGGACCTGCCTTTTTATTCCGGCATCATAGTGTGCGCCATGCGGCGCTTCAGCAAGGGCATGTCGCCTTATTT
>JAAYTX010000208.1 GCA_012523635.1 Elusimicrobiota bacterium | reverse complement strand
GCCTGTGTTGGTGGGATTTGCTTCTGTTTTCGTTTCCATGCTACCCCCTGGGTATTTTAGCTTTCTTTTACCAGGGAGGCGGCGCAACCGTAAGTTATTTTCTAGCTAGAAGTGTCCAACCCTTGCTGAACCTCAACAGTCACTTTGTTCCTCGCAGTTACACAAAGAAACGTGCCGCCGCGAGGCCTCGACTAGGCCGCGGCGGGCTATAAACTTAACGGGGCAAGTGGTCCGGTTTTTATTGGCGCAGGCGGAAAGAGATGTCCACCAGCGCGCGGAAGGGTTTGCCGTCCAGCGGCGCGGGGAAGGGGTTCGCCCGCAGGACGGTGGACAGCGCGGCCTTGTCCAGCAGGGCGTAGCCGGAGGAGTTTTCTATATCCAGGCCATAGGTGCGTCCGTCGGCCCCTATGGTGAAGGATACGCGGGCCGCGCCCTGAAGCCCGCCGCGCCTTGCGGCTTGCGGGTAAAGCTTTGCGCGTTCTATGTGCAGGCGCACTGCGTCCAGATAGGCCAGCACGGTATCGGCGGCAGTCCCGCCGTCGCCGTTCTCGCCCGGCGCGGCGGCTGCCTCCGCGCCGGGTTTACCCCCCTCGGTCTCCCGTTTCGGGGTCCCCTGTGCAAAATCATCCTGTGCGGGAAGCGCGGCCGGGGCCGCCGAAACCGCCTGTTGTTTGAAGGTTTCAGAGCCGGGCGCGCCTTTTTTAAGTTCGGTGCGTTCGCCCACCTTATAGCTTCCGGCGCAGACCACGGGGCCCGCCTCGACGAAAAAGTAGCGCGGCTGGGCCGCGCTGAAAAGAGCCGCACCCCCCGCAAGCAGGGCCAGCCCGGCGGCGTGAATCGCCAGCGACCGGGCCAGATGCCTGCTTTCAAACGCGGAGGGGTCGTTTGTCATTTTTAGAACTGCCAGCTCAGGGCCGCGGTAAGCGTGCGGCCGGGACATTCGTCGGTGTCGCTTTCCATGTGCTTCTCGTCAAGAATGTTGTCCACCGCCAGGCTGAGCTGTATGCGCTCAAAGGCATTGGTCCACACCTTGGCCGACACGTCAGACCACGCGTTTATCGTGGCGGTGTTGGCGTCGTCGGTGTACTGGCCGTCCTTCCAGCGCCACCCGCCCTGCAGGCCCAGCAGCTTGGGGTCTTCCCAGCCCGCGCCCAGGTACACGGTGTGTTTGGGGTCATAGGTCAGGGCCTTGCCCACCAGTTCGGGGCTCTGGTCGAATTCCTGTATCTTGGAATGTGTGTAGGTGTAGCTGCCGTTAAGGGCGAATCCCATGCCCAGGTCCATGCGCGCGCCCATGTCCGCACCGTAGATTTCCACTTTGCCCACGTTCTGTTTCTGGTAGATGGGCTTCACGCCGCTGATGTTGACTGTGCGGCCGGTGTTGACGGAATACATGAAGTCGCGCCCTATGGTGTAGTAGGCCGCCGGTTCTATGGACAGGCCCGCTACCGGGTTCAGGCGGAAGCCAGTTTCCCAGGTGTGGACGGTTTCCGGCTCCAGGTTCGGGTTGGCTTCCGTGACGCGGCTGCCGCGCTGAAGCGAAAGGCACATGTCCTCAAGGCTGGGGGCGTGGAAGCCTTTTGCGTAGGAGGCGTACTGGTAGGCCGTGTCCGAATACTGCCAGCCAGCCGAGAGCTTCGGCGAGAACTGGTGCCAGTCGTGGTTGGGCAGGTCGCCGTTGAGGGCGGACCAGCCGGGGTTGGTCGGGTTGTAGTAATAGCCGTCGCGGAAGGACGCGCCGTCGTAGCGCAGGCCCGCCAGCGCGGTGAACTTGCCGTCCAGCGCCTTGGCCTGCGCCTGCACGAACGGGGCATACAGCAGCATCTTGCCCCTGTCGGTGGTTTCAGCCAGGCTGACCATGTTGGTGTCGGTCATGTCAACGGAGCCGCGGGTGAAGTCCACGCCCGGGGTCAGCGTCAGCCAGTCGCCGTGGCGCAGCGTGGCCGAGGCCCTTGCTCCGGCGTCTATGCGGTGGCCGTCGGTGTCGGTGCGCGAGTAGGTGGCCGAGGTGCCTTCGTTGACGCGGCCGTAGCGCTCGTTCTGGTAATAGGCGTCCGCCTTCCAGCTCACGCCGTTATTCTCGGCTGTCCAGGCCAGGGTGCCGAAGTTGGTGCGGTAGCGGCGGCTGGTGCCGTCGGCGGCAAGGCGCTTTGTGCCCTCGCCGCGCAGGCCGTCGTAGAACGAATAGGCGGCGTCCACGCGGCTTTTTTCGGATATCTTGTACCCGGCTTTCAGGCCCGCGTCCTGTTCCAGCGCGTTCTTAGCCGTTGTGTAGGCGTTGCGCTGGTCCGAGGGCGTGGAGATGTAGCCGTCGCTTTTCATGTAGTAGCCCGAACCCTGCACATAGAAGCGGTCAGAGCCGCCTTCGGCGCTGCCCTTGAGCGAGTAGGTGTCGTAGGTGCCGTACTCGCCTGCCGCCGAGGCGCGGGTCTTGCCGTCGGGCCTGCGCGAGACTATGTTGATGATGCCGCCCGCCGCGTCGGCCCCGTAGGTGAGCGAGCCGGGCCCCTTTATGATTTCAATGCGCTCTATATCCTCTATATTAAGGCGGTTCCAGTTCACCGAGCCAGTGGCCGAGGTGTTCACGGGAACGCCGTTGAGCAGCACCAGCGTGCGGCCCTGGTCGGAGGTGCCAAGGCCCCGCATCGAGACGGTGGCCGAGAACGAATATATGCCGTTCTGCCGGAAGCTGTCCAGGCCGGGGACGGAGGCCAGCTTCTGGTCCAGCGTGGTGCCGGGCAGGGCCTTCAGTTCTTCGGCGGTTATCACTACCGCCGAGGCGGGCAGGTCCTGCAAGGGCGTGTCCGAGCGCGTGGCCGAGACCACCACCGTGCCTACGCTGGCGGCCTTCTGGTCCTGCGCCTGCGCCGGGGCGGCGCAAAACAGCGTCGTCAGCGCGGCCGCGAGCAGTTTCCCGCACGCGGCGTTTGAATATGCCGGATTACCGGCGTTGGTGTTACTTTTCATTGAAATAGTGTTACTAAATACGCACAAAAAAGCAAGCCCTTTGCGCCATGGGCCCGCTTTTTCGTCTTAAAACCTAGATTTTTTCCCCTGTCGAGGTCATGGACAGGCCGCCGTGGCGCACACCTTTTATGCCGCGCAGCAGGTCGGCCAGGTCCTGTATGCGGCGGGCGTTGCCGTGCAGCGCTATCACGCTCAGGCGGGTCGCGGCGTCAAGGCGCAGGCGCTGTTCCCCCGCCACCTCGTCGCGGAACTGCTCCAGGCCGCTTTCCATGGCGGCCAGCGTGGCGGGCGCGCAATCGTGCACCAGCGTAAGCGCCCCGGCCACCACGGCCCCGCGCGCCCACTCTTTCTTCACCAGCGAGCGGCGCACGAAGTCCTTTATGGCGTGGGAACGGCTGGCGTATTTGCGCTCGCGCACCAGCTGGTCCAGGCTGTGCAGCAGTTCGCTGTCCAGCGACACTCCGAATCTTGAAAGTTCAGGCATGGTTTATGCGGCCCCGCCCGGTTTTGAGCCGGGCAAGGGGCTGGCCGGGGTCAGTTGCCCGCCAGGGTGACGGCGCGGCGGTTCTGCTGCCAGCAGCTTTCGCCGGAGTCGTCGCATACGGGACGTTCCTTCCCGTAGCTTACGGCTGTCACCATGTCGGGGTTGTAGCCAAGCTGCGTGTAATAGTCCTTCACGGAGTTGGCGCGCTTCTGGCCCAGCGCCAGGTTGTACTCCACGGTGCCGCGCTGGTCGCAGTGGCCTTCCACCTTCAGCGCCGGGATTTTGCCTTCTATGGCGAAGGACGCGTTGTTCTCAAGCGTCTTGCGCGTTTCCGGCCGCAGGTTGTGCCTGTCGTAGTCGAAGTAGACGGTGCGCAGCCCCGGCTGGGCCGAGTATTCCAGCTCGCGGGCGGCGTTGCGTCCGCGGGCCGAGGCGAAGGCGTCGTCTTCCGCGGCCTGCGCCACCGGCGCTGCCGGCGTTACCTTCACGGCTTTCTTGGCGCAGCCGGACACGGCCAGCACTGCCATTGCCGCAAGTATGAGCGTTTTTTTCATGTTTGTTGCCTCCTATGCGTTCAGCCCTGCGCTTGCGGAGCGTGGGGCGGTTCATTCTTTCGCACAGCCTTGGCGCGGTTCATCTCCGCGTCCGCAAGGGCCAGCAAATCTTCCATGCCGCAGGGGCCCTTCTGGCCGCCATGAAGTCCCGCCAGGGCCTTGCGGGCGTGCTTCACGCGGTACATCTCGGCGTCGGCCTCGGCCAGCAGTTCGTCCACCGAGCGCATGTTTTTGTGGTCCAGCTCGCGCGCGCCCATGCTGATGCCTATGGGCGGTTTGCGCCCTGCGTTCAGCGCGTCCAGCGCGCTCTGTATGCGGTGTATGGTGCCCTGGGCGGCGTCAAGGTTGGACTGCGGCAGCAGTATCGCGAACTCGTCGCCGCCAAGCCTGCCGCAGATGTCTGACTCGCGCACGCTGCCGGCCAGCGCGTCGGCG
>JAAYTX010000207.1 GCA_012523635.1 Elusimicrobiota bacterium | reverse complement strand
GATATGTCCTGGAACAATATAAAAGAGGACTGGCAGATAAAACTTTTGGCTGTGTTGCTGGCGCTGTTGATTTGGTATATATCCGGATCCAGAGGCGGGTGAAATGGCTGAATTTTTCGGTACCGACGGCATACGGGGCATTCCCGGCCGTTTTCCTTTTCAAAAAGACTTTATGAGCAGGCTGGCTTACGCCGCCGCCCGCGAACTGTCGGGGGCCGGGCGGGGAGGCCTTGTGGTGCTTGGGCGCGATTCGCGCGCGTCGGGCCGGGACATAACCCGCTGGCTGTGCGCGGGCTTCAAAAAGGCCGGCCTGAAGGTGCTGGATTTGGGCGTGACCACTACGCCCGCCGTAGCCTGCCTGGTAAAGAAGCGCAAAGCTTTATGCGGCGTGGTAATCTCCGCCAGCCATAATCCGCCGGAATTCAACGGCGTGAAGTTCTTTTCAAACAAAGGCGTAAAACTTTCGGAGGAGCTGGAACACAGGATAGAAAAGCGCCTTAAAACGACCCGTCTTCCCGCAGCAGCGGCCAGGGGCGGGGGTTATGAGCTGGACGAGGGCGCCCAGGCCGAATATGCGCGCTTTCTTGTGTCCACCGTCCCTCCCGAGGCCGACTTCACCCGCCTCTCCATAATGCTTGACTGCGCCAACGGCGCGGCTTACAGGCTTGCGCCGGATATTTTCCGCGCGCTGGGAGCCAGGGTTTTCACGATAGGCTGCCGCCCGAACGGAAGCAACATCAACACGGGCTGCGGCGCACTTGAAACGGCCGCCATGCAGCGGGCCACAGCAGCGCGCAAGCTGCACGCCGGTGTGAGCCTGGACGGCGACGCCGACAGGGCCATATTTTCTGACGAAAAGGGCCGCCTTATGGACGGCGACGACCTGATGGCGCTGGCCGCGCTTGAACTGAAAAGGGAAGGCCGCCTGCCCGGCAACAAGGTGGTGCTGACAGTGATGTCCAATTACGGCCTGCGCAACTACCTGGAAAAGCACGGCATAGAAGTGGTCGAGGTTCCGGTGGGCGACAAATACGTCTCCCGCGCGCTGGAAAGCCAGCGGCTTGCCGTTGGCGGCGAATCTTCCGGGCACATGATTTTTCGCGAGCATTCCCCTACGGGCGACGGCATACTGACTGCCTTGCAGGTGCTTGCGCTGGCGCTGCGCTCGGGCCGGCCCCTTAGCTGGTTCAAGGACCAGTGGGAGCGCTATCCCAGCCTGCTTAAAGCCGTGCCTGTGCGCAAAAAAGTGCCGCTTGAAGACGTGCCCGGCTTTCACGGATTTGTGCGGGAACAGGAAAAGAAGTTCAAAGGCAGGGGCAGGCTGCTGGTGCGCTATTCCGGCACCGAGCCCAAACTGCGCATCCTGGCCGAAGGCGCCGACAAACGCCTTGTGGAAAGCGCGGTTGAGCAGATTTCTCAATTCTACGGGAAACATACGGAGGAAGTTTTATGTCGCTGATGCTTGGAGTGAATGTCGATCATGTGGCTACCTTGCGCCAGGCGCGGGGCGAAAATTTTCCGGACCCGGTAATGGCGGCGCGGCTTTGCGCCAGGGCCGGAGCGGATTTGGTTGTGTGCCATCTCAGACACGACCGCAGGCACATACAGGATAGCGACGTGCTCAGGCTCAAGAAAGAGTCCGGCCTTCCGGTGCATCTGGAAATGGCCTGCACCGAGGAAATGCTGCGCATAGCGCTTAAAATCAGGCCGGATTCCGTTTGTCTGGTGCCTGAAGCCCCTGGGGAGAAAACCACTCAGGGCGGGCTGGACCTGTCCGGGCGCAACGCGGCCCGCATCAAGGCCGCTGTGACGCGCCTGAAAAAAGCCGGAATAGAAGTCAGCATCTTCGCCGATGCCGACCCCGATTCCCTGCGCGCCTGCAAGAAGGTTGGCGCGGACATAGTTGAGCTCTGCACCAAGGCTTATGCCGAAGCGCCCACACGCAAGCTGCAGGATGCCGAACTGGAAAAGCTTTCCATAGCGGCGGTGATGCTGCGCGAAATGGACCTGCGCATCCACGCCGGACACGGGATTGACTATAACAACGTCGGGCCCATAGCGCGCATGAGCGGCATGGAGTGCCTTAACATTGGTTTTTCAATAATCGCCAAGGGCGTTTTTGAAGGGCTGGGCAGCGCCGTTTCTGAAATGAAGGGGTTGATGTAATATGTGCGGAATAATAGGTTACGTCGGGGACAAGGATTCCGCGCCCATAGTGATGGCCGGCCTCAGACGGCTTGAATATCGAGGCTATGATTCAGCCGGAATAGCGGTAATCTCCAAGGGCAGGCTCCAGCGCAGGCGCAGCGTCGGCAAAGTGGAGCTGCTGTCCAAAATGCTGGAGGAAGAACCCCTTAAAGGCAACGTAGGCATAGGGCACACCCGCTGGGCGACGCACGGCAAGCCCAGCCAGGACAATGCCCATCCCCATACCGACTGCGGCGGCAAAATCGTGGTGGTGCACAACGGCATCATTGAGAACTATATAGAGATACGGGAACGCCTGCAGGCCGAAGGACATAAATTTTCATCCGAGACGGACACGGAAGTGATAGCCCATCTGGTGGAGCATCATCTCAAGCGGCTGGGCAGCGGCGGCAAGGCGCTCAGCGACGTGACGGAACCGCTGTTTTTTGAGGCCGTGCGCCAGACCGTGCGCGAAATGGAAGGCGCCTATGCCGTGGGAATACTGTGGGAAGGGTGTCCCGGCACGATAATCGGGGCCCGCAAGCAGAGCCCGCTGGTGGTGGGTGCCGGGCAGGGGGAGAACTTCCTGGCTTCGGACGTGTCGGCGTTCCTTGAACGCACGCGCAAAGTCCTTTTCCTTGATGACGGGGACATAGTTCTCTTGAACGCTTCCGGCATAAAGCTTTTCAATGTGGACGGCAAGAAACGCGAAATTTCGTACACAAACGTGCAGTGGGACCAGACCATGGCCGAAAAGGGCGGCTATAAGCATTTCATGCTAAAGGAGATACATGAGCAGCCCACGGCCGTGGAAGACACGCTGCGCGGAGCCCTTCTCCCGCTTGACGACAAGACGATGAAGGCCGAGTTCGGCTTTGATTCCGAATTCGTAAAGAAAATAGAGAAAATCCAGATAGTGGCCTGCGGAACGGCTTACCATGCCGGGATGGTTGGCGAGTATGTCATAGAGCATTTCTCCGGCATACCGGTGCATGTGGATCTGGCCTCCGAATTCCGCTACCGGGAAGCCCCGGTGCGCAAAAATACCCTGCTTATCGCCATCAGCCAATCCGGCGAGACGGCGGACACGCTTGCCGCCGTGCGCGAAAACAAGAAGAACGGCGGCGTGCATACGCTCGCCATCTGCAACGTGGTCGGCTCATCGCTGACGCGGGAAGCCCAGTCCACTTTCCATACCCGCTGTGGCCCTGAAATAGGCGTGGCCTCCACCAAGGCTTTTGTGGGGCAGCTTACGGCGCTTTTTGTTCTGGCGCTGCATCTTGGCGTGGCCAGGGGAAGGCTTAGCGCCGACGAGGGCCTGAAATACGCCCACGAGCTCCTGAAGCTGCCGCAGTTTATGCGCGACGCGCTGAAACTGGACGGCGACATAAAGGCCATGGCCGAACGTCTGGCGCAACGCGGGCATTATCTGTTCCTGGGGCGAAACGCCAATTATCCGATAGCCCTGGAAGGCGCGCTGAAGCTTAAGGAGATTTCCTACCTGCACGCCGAAGGTTTCGCGGGCGGCGAGATGAAGCACGGCCCCATAGCCATCATCGACGAAGGCATGCCTGTGCTTGGCATTGCGGTAAAGTCGCAGATATTGGACAAGATGCTTTCCAATCTGCAGGAAGCCAAGGCGCGCGGCGCTCATGTGGTGGCCATAGTGTCGCAGAGCAAGCACAAGCTCAAGGGCGACATAGACGCGGAACTGGCCATACCGGTCACCGACGAATATTTTTCCCCGGCCCTGACTGTGATTCCGCTGCAGCTTTTTGCCTATTATGTCGCTGCCGCTCGCGGCTGCGACATAGACAAGCCGCGGAATCTCGCTAAAAGCGTGACAGTGGAATGAACGGCGCTGTTTCCGGAGGAGTTCCTTTTCTTAGCCTGCAGCGTATCTGCGGCATGGGCATAGACATAGTGGAAATAAGCCGCATACGCGAAAAAATAAACAATAACCGGGCTTTCCTGAAGCGCGTTTTTACGGATGAGGAGCTTAAGTACAGTCTTGGCAAGAAGAACCAGTATCAGCGCCTTGCCGTGCGTTTTGCCGCGAAAGAGGCTGTATGGAAGGCCGTCGGCCTCAAAGGGCTGGCGCTGAAGGACATCGCAATAGTGAAGGCGCCAGGAGGCCAGCCCGGCATAGCATGCCGCGACGCGCGCGCCGCAGGCCTGCGCTTCCAGCTTTCGCTCACCCACTCAAACGATTACGCCGCCGCGATAGTAATTGCGATGCGCGAGGCCGACAAGTGAAGCGCGTCCGCGGGCGCGCGCCCCGTCCGGGCGCATTGTTCCTGCCGCGGAAACCAGATACAAATAAAGGCGATTACGGGAGGCTGCTGATACTGGCTGGCTCTAAAGGCATGTCGGGGGCGGCCGTCCTTTGCGCCAGGGCCGCGTTGCGCGCCGGGGCTGGTCTTGTGACGGTGGCGGTGCCCGAGGAAATACAGCCGGTGGTGGCTGTTTGCGTCCCGGAAGCAATGACGCTTGCCTTGCCTCACGCGGGCGGCGTCCTTGCCGCATCCGCCATAGGGAAGCTTGATAAATATTTGCTTTCGGAAGGTTGCGATTTGATTCTTGCGGGACCCGGACTTGGGAAAAGTCCGGGAGTGGATTCGGCGGTCAAGTTTTTATTGGAACTGAATATGCCGCTGGTATTGGATGCTGATGCGCTTAACAGCATTTCACGCGCCGGTGGCTTTCCAAAACCGCGCGCCGCCCGCATAATAACCCCGCATCCGGGCGAGGCCGCGCGTCTGCTAAAAACAACTATCGCGCAGGTGCAGGCTTGCAGGCGGGACAGCGCAGTCAGTCTGGCCCGCTGTTGCGGCGGGGTTGCTGTCCTTAAGGGGCATGGCACTCTCGTAGCCGGTATCAATGGGCGCATGCATCGTAACGAGAGCGGCGGCCCCGAACTGGCAAAAGGCGGAAGCGGAGACGTATTGGCCGGACTTTTGTCCGGGTTATGGGTTCAGCGCGGCAGGCAGTGCGGGTTTGATGCGGATACGGCGTATGAAAGCGCTGTAGCGGCCGTTTTCACGCACGGGCTTTGCGGCGAATATGCCGCAGAAGCATTCGGCGGGAAAAGCGTCATCGCCGGGGACTTGCTGTCTTACTTCCCGAAGGCTTTTCGTACTGCCGGCCGGGAACTATAAACATTTTTGCGTATAAAGGCGGGCGGCCCGGCGCAAGCCGGGCCGCCACGCTTCGTATCCAGCTACGGGGGGGGCAGCCGGATACGGGGATCATTTAGCCATGTTTATCACCGCGCCGCAGTCCAGAATCAGGGCTATGGTGCCGTTGCCCAGGATGGCCGCGCCGGCTATCCCCTTCACCCCGGCAAGGTATTCCTGCAGCGGTTTTATCACAATCTCGCCTTCTCCTATCAGGTCGTCAACCTCCACGCCGAGATTCTTCTCGCCGTTGTTGATGATGACTATGCGTTTGAAGCCGGTGTTGCGGTTTTCCTTGGAGCGGGCTACGTGCACCACGTCGTGGAGGTTGATCAGGCTCAGGGCGTGTCCGCGCAGCTTGATTGTCTGGTCCTGGTCTACGGAATAGATTTCATCCACCGGGACCTTGATGATTTCAGTCACAGCGCTTAACGGAAAGGCGAAAGTTTCGTTATTTATAACCACCAGAAGCGCCTTGATGATGGTAAGAGATAGCGGTATTTTGAATGTTATCGCTGTACCCTGGCCTTTGCCGCTGCGTATTTCAACGGTTCCGTTTATCGAGCCCATCAGGTTGTGGACGGCCGCAAGCCCGGAATCAGAGTTTTTACCGGTGACTTCCGGCAGAAACAGCAGGTCCAGCTTTTCTTTCTCGGTAAGGCTTTCGGCCTGCGCATTGGTGATGATTTTCTTGGACAATGCCGTTTTAATCAGTGCCTCCTGGTCTATGCCGCGGCCGTCATCAGAGAATTCAACCACGACAGAATTGTCCTGATGCTCGACTTTCATTTTCAGCACTGCCTGCGGCGGTTTACCCGCGGCTTTTCTTTCTTCGGCGCTTTCAATGCCGTGAGTTATGGCGTTGTAGAGCAGGGCCCTCAGGGAGCGCAGCAGCGGGGCGGTTATTTTGCGGTCCATTTCCGTGTCCTGGCCGCTTAACTCCAGCTTGACCGGCTTGCCCGCCGCTTCCGCCAGCTTGTTCAGTTCCTCTTCAACGCTGGTGAACACGGGCCGCACCGGCACCATGCGCGCCAGCATGACTCCGGTCTGGATGTCGCCTGAAATCTTGTCCAGCGACAGCGCCGTGTCTCCGAGCGAACTGGCTATCTTGCCTATATTGCTGTCGGCAATCCTGGCGTGCATTTCGCCAAGCGCCATGGACAGCTCGTCCAGCTCCTGGCGCAGCTGTTCGCCGGAGCTCTTGTCTGAATCGCCTTTCAGCGACTTGCTGGCGTTTCCAGCGCGCATGCGCAGGGCGTCGGCTCTTGAACGTATCTCCTTGAACAGGGCCGTCTGTTCGTCTAGGGCGTTGGCCAGCTGGGTGAAGCGGGCCCGCGTGATTACCAGTTCTCCGGAAAGGTTCATGAGGCTGTCCAGCTTGTCATAGGCGCTTGTCTGGCCCCCAGCTTCCGCGCCGGCGTTTCCGGAAGTTTTATTTTCGTCGTCGGTCTTCATAATAATCCGCCTCCAGGCGTTGCGCTATTCCACTTTCTTGAGCAGTTCCAGTTCCTGCGGCGTGAGGAGTTTGTCCAGGTTCAGCACTATCAGCATGCCGCCCCTGTCTTTCACCACGCCGCTGATGAACTTGCTGTCTATCCCGGATATGATGGCCGGGGTCTTCTCGAAATTGTCCATGCTGACCCGCAACACTATGGATACTGCGTCCACCACCAGGCCCACTTTGGTGCCGGCTATGTCGGCCACTATTATGCGGTTTGACGCGCCCGCCTGGGCCTGCGGCATGCCGAATTTCTTGCGCAGGTCTATTACGGTGATTATCTTCCCGCGCAGGTTGATGATGCCTTCGATGAAGTCCGGGGCTTGGGGCACGCGCACTATGCTTGAGCCGCGTATTATTTCATGCACGGCTTCGATAGGGGCGCCGAAAAGCTCGTCGCCTGAGCGGAAGCTTACCAGCTGCATTGCGGCGGATGCCGTCTGTTGTGCGTTCATAATGTCCTCTTCGCGCCTATTTCCTTGCGCAGCATTCGGTCTATGGCGGCCAGGTTGATGATTATTATCATCCTGTCCCCGGTCTGTCCAAGTCCGTTGATGCATTCCTTGTCTATTTTAAGCCGCACTTCGGGCGCGGGGTCTATCTGCGGAGCTTCCAGCTTGAGGTTGTCCAG
>JAAYTX010000206.1 GCA_012523635.1 Elusimicrobiota bacterium | reverse complement strand
TCTTCCCGGGAAATACATTCCTCCTGTTCTTCCCTTTTTCGCTGGGCCAGCTTATGGCGACGGCACTGGTGTTGACCGCGCTGCTGGATTATTCTGAGTCAGGCAATCCATGGCGCTTATGGTTGTGGACGGCGCTGGGACTGCTGTGCCACCCGCTGGCCCTGTTCGCCCCGCTGTTATGCCTGGCGATTGCACTGCTGCGCCCATTAAACAGCATGCAAAAAAGCGTCGGCGCAGGAGCGGCCGCCTTTTTCCTGCTGGCCGGGGCAATAACAGCAGCGGATACCTGGCTGAGCGACCCCGGACAACAGGCCATTTCGTTGAAAAATTTTGCGGAATTCTCAGCCAGGGGAATAATGCCGCTGCAGCCGTTCGCGGCATTGCCGTCACAGAAACTTTATATTCTGGCGCCGCTTATAGCCGCGGCGACGGGCTATCTCGGGCTCAGATGGCTGGGCAGAAAGCAGACCCTTTTTCTTGCGCTGGCCTGGGCAGGCACAGCCATGACGCCGCTGCTGCCCCTGGCTATATTCGGGGACGGAAACCTGCGCAACCTGATCCCCGAACACAACGCCTACCTTCTGGCGCTTGCGCCGTCACTGGCGCTGGGAATGCTGCTGCACGCCTTCTGGCGGCGACACCGAAACCTGCGCTGGGCCCCCGCAACTGCAGTCCTGCTGGCCTATGCGTTTACCATCAGCCAGATACCCGGACAGTCGAAAAAGTTATTCCGCGAAATCTGGTACTGGAAAGCGGTCACGGCGAGCTACCAGTCTCAGCCGGGTTTTCTCAACAGCCGGGCAAGAGCGCTTTTCCAGGAGGGCGACAGCTACGAAGCCATTCAAACATACAAACAGGCGCTTCATACTAAAAAATCCGGCGCGGCCGAAGCAGCCGAATCAATGAGCGGGCTGGGAGAAATAGCGCTGCGACTGTCGATGCCCAATTCCGCCGTGATTTATTTCACCGCGGCGCTTAAAGCGGACCCTGGAAACAACAGGGCCAAGGGCCTGCTGGCGCGCGCCTATTTGCCGGTAAAGAAGCGTAAAACCGCGGAACAACTGATGAAGACAGCCGAAACCCCGGAGCTGCTGTATCAGCGGGGCATGCTCAGGTTGAATCTGGAAGAATACAATGGGGCTTTCTCTGATTTCAGGGAGGCCTGCGCCCGGGACAAAGCCTTCTGCACTGCGCTGTAGGCTAACGTCCGGCCGCGCGGCGGCAAAAAGACAGGAAAGCGTCGCACTCCACGCACTTCACCCCTTCTTCGCGTGCCAGGCCAAGCAGTTCCATGTCGGAACTTACCACCACGGCCCGGCGTCCGGCGGACTTAAGATAACGCGCCGCGTCAAGAATCAGCTCGTCCGCGCTTTCGCCCTCCGAAAAATGAACCGACACCCCATAGCCAGCGCGAACCGGAAGCCGGCGCCCGCCGCCGTCCAGAAAAAGCCTGAACTCCGAGGAAGGATGCAACGAAGCGGCCGCAGCTTCCAGAAGGGCCAGCAAGCCGCGTATGCCGGTGTCGTCATCGCCCGGCGTTGCGCACTCGCCGCGACGGACAAGGTTTAACACATCTATGCAGTATACTGAGGGTTTAGTGGAGATGCGCATCAGTGCTTGCAGGCGGCAAGCTGGTCGGACGCATCCTTGAGCGACTTGTCCAGCGAAAGAGCCTTATTAAGGTCCGGCAACGCTGCGACGCAGGAAGAAGTCTTCGCCAGCAGCAAACCGCGTTCCTGATACGCCATGGGGTTCTTGTCGTTCATAGCCACGGCTTTATTCGCATAATCCAGCCCGGCCTTGTAGTTGCCGGTTTTGCGGGAAATTGCGGCGGCCATAACCAGCGCCCGATCATATTTCGGGGCAAGCTCCAGTGACTTTTTAAGATCGGCCATGGCTTTGGGATACTTTCCCGAGAACTCGTAAACACGCGCCCGGTTGAAGTAATTCTGCGGATTTTTGGGGTCCAGAGCTATTGTCCTGCTGAAGGCCGATTCCGCCTCGGGGAGCTGACGCAGCAGGAAGAAGGCCGCCCCAAGTCCCCCGGCTATTACCGGAGAATTCGGAGACAGTTCTCCCGCTCTTTGTAAATCAAGCGCGGCCAGTTCAGGCTTCTCTAGGCCAAGGTACAGGAAAGCCCGCCCAACATATGCATCCGCCGAGGAAGTGGAGATACGCAAAGCATAGGTGTAGTCGGCCAACGCCTGAGTAGGCATTTTCATGTTGGTCTCAACAGTAGCGCGCTTAAGCAGGATTTCAAGATTCCCCGGGTCAAGCGCCAATGCGCTGGAAAAACTATCCAACGCGCATTGCAAATTATTCGAATAAACACACGAGACCCCTCGGTTATGATAGAGTTCCGCGTTGAATTCCGTCCCCAACTCCGCAGCCTTCGCATAATACTCTGCGGCTTCCTTGAAATGGCTGGTTGTGAACATCAGGTTGGCCAGATTGGCATACGCATTGGCCGAACGCGGGTTCAGCACGAGGGACTTTCTGAGTTCCACTTCAGCGGCAGCGTACTTTTTTAGCTGGATATACACGGAAGCACGGTTACCATAAAGCTCAGGACTCATGGGATTTTTCTCTAGAGCCGTATGAAATATGGACAGGGCCTCCCCATATCGCCCCCGTCTGGCATATATTATGGCTATGTTTACATCCGGCTGGTACATAAAAGGACGCAGACGCAGCGCCTTTTTATTCTCGGCGACAGCCTTGTCCAACTGCCCGTACTGGCTATAGACGGAACCCCGGTTCACATAAGCCTCGGCCATATACGGATTGACCTTTATTGCTTGGTTGAAATCATAAAGCGCCCGGGCGAATTCGCCCTTTTTCATGAAATAAGCGCCGCGATTGCTGTATGCGGTGGCATTCTCATACTTGTCCAGCACATTGGTCCAAAGAGTTATCGGATTCCGCCAGACCCTGCTGCGGTAAAACGACATGGTGCCAAGCAAGACCGACAAGAACAGGCACACGGCGAGAAAATACACCCGTCTGCGCTCGAAAGCCTGGAAATAACCGGACTGATACAAGGCGTACAACCTGTCGCACAGGATGTAAAACAATCCAAAATAGGAGATATAGGCATAATGATCGAATGCCACCGAAGGCGCGAGCGGTATCCATTGCAAGCCTAAGGAAACCGTGGCCAGAAAGAACAAAAGTCCGAAGAGCGACTTTCTGTCTTTGCGGAAACAGTAAAACAGCAGCGTCAACGCCATAAGGGCAAACGACGGCGCCCATGCGTAGATAAATGGCAGCTGCTCGTTGATTTTCTCCGGATATGGATAAAGGCAGGACAGACCGGTGGGAACGAAAAACCGCCACAGATACAGCAGCAGCCCGTAAAAGCCGACGCAGATATTATCCCAGAACGTGAAGTCGTAACGTTCCACCAGAGCATGCGACGAAGATACGGAGAAATACGCCAGAAGCCCGAAACCGCCGCCCAAAACGATATAGGGCAGCTTGTCCAGAACAAGCTCCCTGTCCAGCTTGCGTCCCTGGTGATAGTCCAGCAGCAGCAGCACAATCGGGAATGTCACGCCCATCGGCTTGGCAGTCAGCGACACCAGCATCGCCCCCACGGACACCCAGTAACTCCATTTCGAGTTCAGGTCCCTGTAACGAAGGTATTGCTGCATCGCCAGCAGGAAAAAAAGCGAATACAGCATGTCCTTGCGCTCCGACACCCAGGCAACTGACTCCACATGCATCGGGTGAATGCCAAACAGCAGCGCCACGCCGAAAACCACCGCGAGCTTGTCTGTCAGGCGCTCCATGATAAGGAACACCAGCAGACAATTCACCAGATGAATAAGCACATTGGTGAAGTGGTAGATGAACGGGTCAAGGCCGGCAAAATGATATTCCAGCGCAAAGCTGAGCAACACCAGCGGCTTGTAAAGGCCGGAATGAAAGCTGGTAAACAGCATAAACACGCTGTGCCAGGACAATTGCTTCACCAGCGGGTTGTCGGTCAGATAGACGTCGTCGTCCCAGTTGGAGAACTCGTTAAAAAAGTTGGGAGACATGGCCAGCAGCACGCCGATTATCAGCATAATCAGCGCGCTTCTTCTGCCCCAAAGCAACTTCAGCTTATCCAGGAAACTCATGCGGCCTGCCCCTTTTGCTGCGGCTTGCGGGCCTGCTGCCTGGCCTGTGGCTGCTGTTCCGGCTCATCGGGCACAAGGCCCAGCACAAGCTGGCCGTCAAGAAATTTACGGCCCGCGGGCGGAACAGACTTCAACTGCATATTGGCCGCTATCACATAGCTGTTGCCCTCGGGAGCTATGCCGTTGTCGCAGACATCGTTAATCTTGTTCAGCAGCATCTCCAGGTTATGGCGCATGCCTCTGCGGGCGAAATCCTCGGCCAGTTCCGGAAAACTCATCGGCGCTTCCACAAATTTCACCTGCTTGCGCCTGACTGTCCACACATTGCTTCCGGTATCGCACTCGGCCTCGAACGCTCCGACGGGACCGTCTTCCGGCATCAGTTGCGTGGGCCTGAACCAGGCCGTCATTAGACGCAGGCTGCCGCCCCCTGAAACCAGCTGGGGAATCATATGGAACATCGGAAGGCCGTAATACACCGCGCAGCCGGAACGCTCCAGATGCAGAAGGCGCAGATGCTGGTCGTGATTGGGGGAATCGGCGTTAAGCTTGTATTTATAGCCGCGAGCAGTGGTTATCGGGCGCTTGAATTGCAGCAGCATGCCCTTTCCGCGCAAAAGCACAGAAGTATCGTAAGGGGAACGAGGGCCGGGCCCCGGCGCAAGCGCAAAAGCGCGGCAGGCCCCGGACGAGGCAAAACAGTCCGCCAGTTCAGCTGAAATATTAACTTCGGCCGTTGATTCGGAAATCATCGCAGGTGTGGCAGGGGCGGCCGTATGCAGCGACGCTACTGTTCAACCACCTCTATGACTTCCACGCTCTCATTCTGCGGCTTTGCCTGAGCCTCGACAGGCTTTGGCTTTGGCGCGGCCTTTTTCTTGGGCTTAGGCTGCGGAGGAGGCGGCGGCGGAGCCGCTGCGGCGGCAGCCTCGGCCTTGGCCTTGTCCAGAAGCTCTGTGGCTTCGGTATTGGCGGGAGACAGACGCTTTTCCACCACGTTGTAATCGAACCTGTAGGAAATCTGCCAGGCATCTGGCTTGCTGGGCGGCACCTTAACGGCTATGGAATACAGCGAAGGGTCAAGCGACTGTATGCTCCATTCTATCGAAGACACGCTTATCTCCGGCGCCGATGCGGCAATGACGCCCTCAAGGGTCTTGCTGCCAGGCACAACCTCGTAAGCTTTGACCAGCTTAAGCATCTCGTCGTTGAACGCCGTCTGCGGAGCAGGAACCGTCGGGGTGGAGACAGCCACGACAGGTGCCGGGGCCGGGGCGGCGGGTTCCGGCGCGGGAGCGGGTTTACCGCCTATCAAACCGGCGCTATAAGCGAAGTATGCCCCCGCCGCAGCTATCGCGACGAGAAGCACGACAACGACTTTCTTGGAATTTTTCTTTTCCACTTTGGGTTCGGCCTGCTCAAGCTGCGCGGCGGAGGCGGGCTGAGCCGCCTCATGAGCGGACGGAGCCGGCTGCCGGACCTCAACCGAGGACGCTGCCGGTTCTGCGACAGGCACTGAAGCGTCGGGCACCATGCCGGGGAAAGCGGCGGCGCCGGAATCGACGGAAGGCTGCGCGGCGGGAGAATACATGGGCGAAGACGGCATTTCAGGCGCGGCCTGAGGCGCGGGCGGAACGCTGCGCATGATATCCAGTTCCGCTTTCAGGCTCTGCACAGAAGAAGCGAACTCGTCCAGCTTGCGGGTCAGGCTGCGGATTTCCTCGGCCTGCGACTTCACGGTCAGTTCCAGACCGGCTACCGCGGCATTAGCCGCAGAATCCTGAACCGGGGCCGGAGCGGCGGCCTGCAAAGGAGCGCCGAACTGTCCCAAGGAAAGCGGCTCGACATTAGATTTGGTTTCAGGCTGCGCCGGCTGGGATGCCAGCGGCATGCCGGGCGCGGGAGCCGCGGGAACAGCGGCAGGCGCGGCCTGCGCGGAATTAAGCACCGTCGAAGCGGGCTGCCATTCCTGCTTCCCGTCCGGAGGATTTTCAGGGCACACCATGCTTTCAGGCGTAAAGCCCTGTATCTGCGAAAATTGCTCTTTCTCGTACGGGCCGAGAATCTGATTGTTTATATATACCCAGTATTTCATAAATACATTACCCGCCAGCGTGATTTTTAAGAATACACGGTCCCAGTGCGCTTTAATTCTAGCATGTAGAACTTTACAAGCGCAACATGGAGTTTAAGTGCTAAAATACTGTAAATAACTCAGGATTAACGCCCCGGGAAAACAAGAGGCAAAAATCATGTCAGACACCGCATTTGAAACAGTAATAGGCCTGGAAATACATGTGCAGCTCAACACCAGGACCAAGATGTTCTGTTCCTGTCCGACAGAACCGGAGCAGGGCAAGCCCAACACCTCAATTTGCCCAGTTTGCACGGGCCAGCCCGGCGTGCTTCCCGTCTTGAACGCCAAAGCCGTCGAGATGGCAACCAAGGCGGCGCTGGCCCTGGGCTGCCGCATCAATAAACGCTCGATAATGGCCAGGAAAAACTATTTTTACCCCGACCTCCCAAAGGGCTACCAGATTTCCCAGTACGAGCAACCGCTGGCCGAGCGCGGCTTCGTAACAATTGAAGACGGCGGCGAAACGAAAAAAATCGGCATCACGCGCCTGCACATAGAGGATGACGCCGGCAAATCCCTGCACGCCATAGGCAGCCAGGAACTAGACTGCACCCTGATTGATTTCAACCGCTGCGGGATGCCGCTGGCCGAAATAGTTTCGGAACCGGACATGCGCTCTCCTGAACAGGCCTACAAATTTCTTACCGCGCTGAAAACGCTTATGCAGTGGGTTGGCGCCTCGTCCTGCGATATGGAAAAGGGAGAACTGCGCGTGGACGTCAACCTCTCGGTGCGCCCAAAAGGCCAAAAAGCGCTAGGGACCAAGGTGGAGCTGAAAAACCTTAACTCCTTCAAAGCCGTCAAGGACGCGCTGGCCTACGAATCGGCGCGCCAGATAAAGGAAGTATCCTCCGGCGGGAAAATAATCCAGGAAACACGCCTCTGGGACGACAACTCCGGCTCCACGGCGCCGATGCGCTCCAAGGAAGAGGCACACGACTACCGCTATTTCCCAGACCCGGACCTGGTGCCGCTGGCCCCTGCGGACGCATGGGTGGAGGAACTCAGGAAATCCCTGCCGGAACTGCCGGATGCAAGAAAGGCGCGCTTTGCCTCGGCATACAGCCTCGGGGACTACGACGCCGAGGTGCTCACCTCCTCCGCCCAGCTGGCCGACTATTTTGAGGCCGTGGTTTCAGGGGGCAAAGCCTCCGCCAAAACCGCCTCGAACTGGATACAGACAGAGCTGCTTGGGCGCCTCAACGCCGCCAAACTGGAAATAGGCGCAAGCCCCATTTCAGCAAAAAACCTTTCCGGGCTTGTAGCCGCAGTGGATAGCGGCAAAATATCCGGCAAGATGGGCAAGGACGTTTTCGAGCAGATGTGGACTTCCGGCAAATCGGCAGAGGAACTCATAGAAAAGTCCGGACTGTCGCAGGTAAGCGACGCCGGACAGCTTAAAACCTGGGCCGAGCAGGCCGTGGCCGCAAACCCCAAAGCCGCGCAGGACTATCGGTCCGGCAACGAAAAAGCCATAGGGTCTTTGGTGGGCGGCGTGATGAAGCTTTCCAAAGGCAAGGCCAACCCCGGCCTGGTTAATGAGATACTTAAAGAAGTGCTGAAAGCCTAAGGCTGGTGTTTTTCTGAGCGGCGGCGCGCGGAAGCGCCGCCGTTTTTTGTTTCCAGTATTTCGCGCACGAGATCAATCAGATGATGGTCGCTGGGATAGTGCAGAAGCGAAGCGGTGTTCTCAAGCGCGGCCCAGCGCACTTCAAGTATTTCCGCCGGGTCCGGCTTGCCGACGCGCACCGGATGATCCATCAGATACCACTGCACTTCCTTGCGCACAACCTCTCCGGCGATGGCGTAGCGGTATCCCACTCTCAACAACGGGCTCACCACACGGCAGTTGTAGCCGGTTTCCTCGCGCACTTCGCGCAGGGCCGCCTGGCGGCAGGTCTCCCCCTCCTCGATATGTCCTTTGGGGAAAGTCCAGATTTTCTTGTTCTTGAAATTGGCGACGCGCACCAGCAGCACGCTCCTGCCCTCGAGCACCACCCCGCCGCAGGAAAAGTCCCGCGTCATTACGCGGCTCCCGCCCCGAGCTCGTAGGCTCGTCCGGCCCGGAACATGAGCGGTTCCGAGAACGGCGCGCCGAACAGCTGAAACCCAACCGGCAGCCCCGCCGCCGTTTTGCCGCAGGGTATGGACATGCCGGGTATGCCCGCCATGTTGCAGGGTATGGTGTATACGTCGGAAAGATACATCTGCAGCGGGTCCGACATCTTTTCGCCCAGCTTGAAGGCCGGCGTGGGCGACGTCGGCGTCAGCACCAGGTCGCACTCCTGGAACGCCTTCATGAAATCCTTGCGGATAAGCGCGCGGATTTTCTGCGCCTTTGCGTAATAGGCGTCGTAATACCCGGCGCTCAGCGCATAGGTGCCAAGCATTATCCGGCGCTTCACTTCTGAGCCGAAACCGCGCCCGCGGGTCTTTTCATAAGCCTGCTGAAGCGTAAGGCCGGTATCGTCCTTGGACGCGCTGTAGCCGTAACGCACGCCGTCGAAACGCGCCAGGTTCGAGCTGGCCTCGCAGGAGGCCACAATGTAATACGCCGCCACGGCGTACTTCATGTACGGCAGGGAAATCTCCTTCAGCACCGCACCCTTCTTTTCAAGCGCCGCAGCCGCGCAGCGCACCAGTTTCTCCACTTCAGAGTCCAGCCCCGCGCCGAAATATTCCTTCGGAATTCCGATTTTAAGCCCTTTCACGCCGCCGTCGATGCCGGCAAGATAATCCTGGTCCGGCCTTTGGGCGGAGGTGCTGTCGCGGCGGTCATGCCCCGCCAGCACTGAAAGGGCGAGGGCGCAGTCGCGCACGTCGGACGTAAACGGGCCTATCTGGTCAAGACTGGAGGCGAAGGCCACCAGCCCGAAACGCGAAACCAGGCCGTAAGTCGGCTTCAGGCCCACAACGCCGCACAGCGCGGCGGGCTGGCGTATGGAACCGCCGGTGTCGGAACCAAGGGCAATGGCAGCCATGTCGGCGGCGACAGCCGCGGCGGAACCGCCGCTGGAACCGCCTGGCACGCGCTCCGGGTCTGCCGGGTTGCGCGTTGGCTGGTAAGCGGAATTCTCGCAGGAGGAACCCATGGCGAACTCGTCCATATTCGTCCTGCCGACAAGAACGGCGTCCTCGGCAAGGAGGCGTTCGACCACCGTGGCGTTGTAGACTGATTTATAGCCAGCCAGCAGTTTGGAACCGCAGGTCATGGCGTGTCCGGAGTAAAGCAGATTATCCTTGAGGGCCACCGGCACCCCGGCAAGACGGCCTAATTTTTCTCCTGCGGCCGCCTTGCGGTCTATTGCGGCGGCGCGTTCCAGCGCTTCCTTCCCGAAAACTTCCAGAAATGCGCCGAGCGAAGCCTTCTTTTCCGCCTGCTCAAGGGCGTGTTCCACTGCCTTGCGAGCGCCGCCCTTTCCGTTCTTTACAGCCGCCGCCGTCTCAAAAGCCGATATGGCGCCCATTACAGCACCTTCCTTACCTTGGCCAGGTCGTACTCGCGTTCCGGCAGGTTTTCCAGTATGGCTTCCCGCCCTGGGAAGCGGGAGGGCTCGTCTTCGCGCATTACGTTTTCCATGCCCAGCACG
>JAAYTX010000205.1 GCA_012523635.1 Elusimicrobiota bacterium | reverse complement strand
TTTGCGCGGCCTTGCGGCTACGATGAAATTTTCAAATGTGACCAATTCACAAAGCAGTGCTGGGGCCAGTTATACAAGCTTCCGCTTTATAGTGAATTACTCATTTCAATGACCGCAGAGTCGCGGAAGGGATTGCTGTTTTTTATCCTTCCCCTGGCTGTGCTGGCGGCGCTTTGCGCGCCGGTACTGTTCGGCGGGGCGGTTTGCCGCCACGACACGCTAAAGCATTTCCCTTTTTTCGCTTATTTCATTCATAATTTTGACGGGCTTGTTCCTCCGCTTTGGTCTCCGTTCACGCATTCGGGCGAGGCCTTCTTCCCTTATCTAACCGCCTCCGGCCTGCTGAAGCCGGATATGTTTTTATTCATCCTGCTGCACAAGCTTTTGCCGGGCCTGCCGTTGTTGCGTCTGTTTCATTGGGAAGTGTTTGCGGCGCTGGCCTTTTTTCTGTGCGGGTCATTTCTGCTTCTCTCCCGTCTCGGGAAAAGCGCGTGGAGCGTGCTGCCTGCCTACTGCGGGCTGGCTTTGGGCGGCATAAGCCTTTGCGCGTGGATACAGTCTTTCGGGTCGTTGGACGCTATTGTCTTTCTGCCATGGATACTGTTTTTTCTGCACGGATTTGCGGGGGGACGTAAAGCATATTTAATTCCCGCCTGCGCCTGCCTTGGGGCCGCCGCCTGTTCTTATATTCCCGTATATTTATACTCGTATTTGGGTTTCCTTGCCTTTGGTTTTTTCATAGAACACAAAATGGAGCGCGGCGCTTCGCTCCTGCCGCGCGTTGGCGCCTTTGTTGCCAAGCCCGGCAATTTGTTGCTGCTGGGCGTCGGGTGCGCAGCATTTGTTGCCTGCCTGCTGCCTGCTTTCTCCGTATTGCTGGAAAGCCGTTCCCTGTTCCCGATAGCGCGCGTGGCAAGCGGGTCTTTCATCCCGCAGTTCGGGTTGATGTTGCCGCCTTCGCTGGATAATCAGGGCGTGCCGTCTTTCCCGCACGACGTGCTGTCCGGTTTTCTGCCGCTGGCCGTAACCATGGCTTCGGCGAGTGAGCTTCCTCTTTACCTGACATTCCCGGTGTTTGCTCTGGCCTTGCTGGGCATGGTGCGCGGCAAAGGCGGGGGGCGCATTGCTTTTATTGTCGCCACCTTCCTTTCTTTTTGGGCTTCATTGGGGGCTAAGTTCGGGTTTTCCACAGTACTTGGGCTTGTGCCCGGTTTCACTGCCGTGCGGCATATGGAAATGTTCATGCCGTTCACGATTTTTTCCATGTCGGCGCTGGCCGTATACGGTTTTGATTACGCAGCGGAAAATTACGCGGCTTTGCGCGCGGCTTTTATTCAAAGGCGATTGTTGTGGTCCGTGTTTTTGGTTGGTCTTTGCGCTGCGGGGGGAGGGTTATACCCTTGGCCTTTCCATCATGCTATGGCGGTTTGCACCTTTTACGGGTTTGCGCTTGCGCTTTTGCTAAACTTGCTTTTTTTAAGGCGTACTGGTGCGGCCGCCCTTTCCGTGCTTTTATTGTTTATCGGGCTTGATGCTGTTGGAAACCGCTTTACCTCGCAAGGGCGGTTTTTTGCGCAGGCGCCGCGCTTCCTTTCTGAGTATGTGCCGCCGAAATTTGAGTATAACCAGTATAGACGCTGGACTGTCCCGCATATTCCTGGTGCTGAGGCGCTTTACGGCGAATTAATCTGTTTCACCTATGGCGAACCGTTGTTGCTTTATCAGGACAGCGCATTTTTTGCCGACAATCTCCGTTTTTTCATTTCTCGCCGCTATTACAAATGGCTTGGGGATATGAAGCTGGCTTCATTTTCCGCTTCTTCCCTGCCGCCTCCTGATGGCTGGCGGGAAAGGCTCGGCATAAGCGCCCCAAAGGCTGTTATTCGCGGCGCGGACGGCAAAGCTATGCCGGGAGCGGCAGTGCGCATACAGGAGTACGGGCCGAATTACGCGGTTTTCAGGACAAGCGCGGCGCTGGCGGGGGAATTTTCCTATCTGGACGGATTTCATGCCGGATGGCGCGTTTATCTGGACGGCAAGCCGGACAATATCGGCGTTTACGATGCTGTGTTCAAGAAGGTTTCATTGCCAGCCGGTGAGCATCTGCTACGTTTTGAGTTCCGCCCTGCGCTGGTGTCAGTATCCCTCCTATTATATGCCCTGGGCCTTTGCGTTGGCGTAGCGGCTCTTTTTAAGGCTTAATTGCGCCGTTCGCGGCCTAAGTTATATAATCTGATAGTCGCATGGGCGGCCCCTGCCGCCATCTGCGGCAACTGCCGCAACGTTTTGCTGCAACAAATAACAGTTCCCAAGGAGAAACAAACTCATGGCTAAAATGACGGCTATGGACGGCAACACCGCGGTGGCCGAAGTCGCGCACGCCACCAATGAAGTTATCGCTATTTATCCTATTACGCCTTCCTCTGTGATGGGCGAATTGTGCGACATAAAGTCCGCCAAGGGCCAGAAGAACATCTGGGGCTCTATTCCGAACGTGACCGAGATGCAGTCCGAGGGCGGCGCCGCCGGCGCGGTGCACGGCTCGCTCACCTCCGGCGCGCTCACCACCACCTTCACGGCCTCCCAGGGCCTGTTGCTGATGATTCCGAACATGTACAAAATAGCCGGCGAACTCACGCCCACGGTGTTCCACGTGTCGGCCCGCGCCATCGCGGCGCACGCGCTCTCCATCTTCGGCGACCATTCCGACATCATGGCCTGCCGCCAGACCGGCTGGGCAATGCTTGCCGCCAACAATCCCCAGGAATGCGCCGATATGGCGCTGGTGGCCCAGGCTGCCACGCTTGAGTCCCGCATACCGTTCCTGCACTATTTCGACGGCTTCCGCACCTCGCACGAGCTGAACATGGTGGACATCCCGTCCATGGACGTTATGAAAGCCATGATAACCGATGAACTGGTGGCCGCGCACCATAATGCTGGCCTCAGCCCCGAAGCCCCGATGATGAAAGGCACGGCCCAGAACCCCGACGTTTACTTCCAGGGCCGCGAAACCGTCAACAAGTATTACGACGCCTGCCCCGGCATAGTGGCCAAGGCCATGGACAAGTTCGGCAAGCTGACGGGCCGCAAGTACTCCCTGTTCGAGTACGTCGGCGCCAAGGATGCCGAGCGCGTCGTAGTCATCATGTGCTCCGGCGCCGAAGTGGCCGAGAGCGCCGTCTCCCGCCTGGTTTCCGAGGGCGAAAAAGTGGGCGTGCTCAAAATCCGCCTGTTCAGGCCCTTCTCTATAGCCGCCTTCGCGGATGCGCTGCCCAAGACCGTGAAGTCCATAGCCGTGCTGGACAGGACCAAGGAACCCGGCGCGCTGGGCGAGCCGCTGTTCCAGGACGTCTGCACCGTTTTCGCGGACAAGAAAGTCGCCGCTGCTTTCGGCGGAATCCCGACAATCACCGGCGGCCGCTACGGCCTGGGTTCCAAGGAATTCACCCCGGCCATGGTGAAAGCGGTGTTTGACGGCATGAAAAAAGCCACCCTCAAGCACGGCTTCACCGTCGGCATCAAGGACGACGTGACCAATCTCAGCCTCGATTACGACCCGGCCTGGGTTGTCGAGGGTAAAAACGTGTTCCGCGCCATGTTCTACGGCCTGGGTTCCGACGGCACGGTCGGCGCCAACAAGAACACCATGAAAATCATCAGCGGCGACACCGACAACATGGCACAGGGCTACTTTGTGTACGACTCAAAGAAAGCCGGTTCCATGACGGTGTCCCATGTACGTTTCGGCAAGGACATCATCCGTGCGCCTTACCTCATCTCCAAGGCGCAGTTCGTGGGCTGCCACCTGTTCGCCTTCCTTGAGAAGTTCGATATCACCGGCTGCGTGGCCGACGGCGGCGTGTTCCTGCTCAACAGCCCCTATTCCGCTTCCGAGGTGTGGAACCACATCCCTAAGGAAGACCAGAAGAACATCGTGGACAAGAAGCTCAAGTTCTACGTCATCAACGCTTCCGAGATAGCCAAGGAAACCGGCATGGGCGCGCACACCAACGTCATCATGCAGACGGCGTTCTTCGCCATCTCCGGCGTGCTGCCCAAGGACGAGGCCGTCGCCTCCATCAAGAATGCCATCAAGAAGTCCTACTCCAAGAAAGGCGAGGAAGTGGTGAAGAAGAACTTCGCAGCCGTGGACAGGACCATAGAGGCCCTTGAGGAAGTGAAGCCGGGCCCTGTGAACTCCCCTATCACCCGCAAGGCCCCCGTGCCAGCCGATTCCCCGGACTTCGTGAAGAACGTGCTGGGTATGGCCATAGCCAACCGCGGCGACGAACTGCCGGTTTCGGCCTTGACGCCCGGCGGCGTGTTCCCAACCGGAACCTCTCAGTACGAGAAGCGCAACATAGCGCTTTAGTCCCCTGTCTGGGACCCGGAGACCTGCATACAGTGCGGCATCTGCTCGCTGGTCTGCCCGCACGCTGCTATCCGCATCAAGGCCTACGACGCCGCCGAGCTGTCGAAGGCGCCCAAGAGCTTCAAGTCGGCCGAAGGCAAGACCGACCTCAAGGGCATGAAGGTCACCGTCCAGGTCGCGGTCGAGGACTGCACCGGCTGCGGCGCCTGCGTGTACAACTGCCCGGCCAAGTCCAAGGCCAACCCGGAAAAGAAGGCCATCAACCTGGCGCCCCAGTTCCCGCTGCGCGAGACTGAGATAGAGAACTTCAAGTTCTTCCTTAATCTCAAGGACACCGGTTCTTCCAAGGTGAAGCGCAGCTCCATAAAGGGCAGCCAGCTCATGAAGCCCCTGTTTGAGTTCTCGGGCGCCTGCGCGGGCTGCGGCGAAACCCCTTACGTGAAGCTGCTCAGCCAGCTGCACGGCGACCATATGGCCGTGGCCAACGCCACCGGCTGTTCGTCCATCTACGGCGGCAACCTGCCCACCACCCCCTATGCCAAGCGCGACGACGGCAAGGGGCCGGTGTGGTCCAACTCGCTGTTTGAAGACAACGCCGAGTTCGGCATGGGCATGCGCCTGGCCTACGACAAGCTGGCCGAGGAGGCCCGCGAGGCCCTCTCCGCCATGGCTTCTTCCGGCAAGGCGGACAAGAAGCTGGCCGAAGACCTGCTTTCAGCCAAGCAGTCGGAATGGACCGAAATCGAGCAGCAGCGCGGCCGCGTGGCCGACCTGAAAAAGGCCCTTTCCTCCAAGAAGGACGCTGAGAGCGCCAAGATGCTCAGCCTGGCCGACCATCTGGTCTCAAAATCGGTTTGGATACTGGGCGGCGACGGCTGGGCCTACGACATCGGCTACGGCGGCCTTGACCACGTGCTCGCCTCCGGCAAAAAGGTGCGCGTGCTGGTCATGGATACCGAGGTTTATTCCAACACGGGCGGCCAGATGTCCAAGGCCACCCCGCTGGGCGCCACGGCGCAGTTTGCCGCGGGCGGCAAAACCCTGCCCAAGAAAGACCGGGGCATGATAGCCATGACCTACGGCAACATCTACGTGGCCTCCGTGGCCATGGGCGCCAACTACAATCAGGTGGTGCAGGCCATGGCCGAAGCCGAGGCTTATGACGGCCCTGCCATCATCATCGCCTACGCGCACTGCATCGCCCACGGCATAGACATGCGCAGCGGCATGAACGAGGCCAAGCGCGCTGTAGCCGCCGGACGCTGGATACTGTACCGCTTCAACCCGGCGCTGAGGGCCCAGGGCAAGAACCCGCTGACGATAGACAGCGGCAAGCCTACGCTGGCGCTGGAAGAGTATATGAGGGGCGAAAACCGCTTCCGCGGGCTGATGAACAGCAACCCCGAAGTGGCGCAGCGCCTGCTCAAGCTGGCCGAGGCCGAATACGCCTGGCGCATGAGCGTGTACCAGCAGCTGGCCGCCATGACCTGCGACGTCGGCCAGAAGGATAAGGTTGCCGCCGCGGCATAAGCGCAGTAAAGCAATTGAAAGAAACGGGGCCGGCTTGATGCCGGCCCCGCTTTTTTATCAGCAATAGCGAATTGTGTTTTGATTTGTAATGGAAAACTGGCTGCTATTTAGTGCATTTGCCGGAAAGGCTGGTGACCCACAGCGCCCCTGAAAGGGCGCAGGCAAGGCCCAAAACCTGATAGGCGTGTATCTTCTCTATCCCGATTGCCGCGGAAAGTATCAGGGTCAGGACGGGGTAGGAAAGTATTATGGCGGTGGCCTTGGAAAGGTCCATATAGCGTATGGACATATACCACAGGTGCGAGTTCATGCCGTTGTTGATAAGTCCCCAGAACAGCACCAGGCCCAGCGTGGCGGGCGCCAGCACCAGAAAAATGTGGCCGGTGAACCCCAAAAACATCACGATGGGCGTCAGCCCGATGAACGCGTAGAACATCCTGCCAGCGGCTATAAGGTTAGGCTCTATGCCGGCTGGCAGCTTTTTTGCGCAGGTGTGCGAAAGTTGGTAGAACACAGGGGCCAGCATTATTATCAGGTCGCCTTTCCAGTGGGGGGAGAGCCTGTCCTTGAATGCTATAAGAAGCGCCCCGAACAGCACCAGCGCCGTGCCCGCAAGCTGTCTGCGGCAGGGCTTTTCGCCAAGCAGCAGTGCCGTTATCACCAGCGAGTAAATCACTTCCACCTGCGCCACTATCGAGGCGTTGACCGGCGTGGTGTAGTTAAGCGCGTAAAGGATGACCGTCAGCGGAATGGCCGTGCCCATGATGCCCACGGCGGCAAGGCCGGGGGCCAGCTTTTTGTCGAAAAGACGCCGCCAGTTTGCGTTTTTAACAAGATAGGGCGTGAAGTACAGGGTTCCCAGCAGGGCGCCAAACCAGGTTAACAGCGCGGGGGAAAGCAGGTTTTGCGCGGATTTGCCCACCACGGGCCAGGTGCCTGTGATGAGCCAGTTGCTCCAAAGCGCTGTAAGCGGGGACATTGTTGTGTATGGCGCGGGTGACACCGCCCGCCATTTCTGTATAATCAATTATACGATTTCAGAGGGCGGCGGCGCGATTCCCGCCCTCGGTTTACACGGAGCATATATGAATTACGTTTCCTGCGAAGTGAAAGACAAGGTGGGTTGGGTCACTTTTTCCAACCCTGCAAAGCGCAACGCCCTGTCGCCTGATTTGCTTAACGAACTTATTGAAACGCTGGACCGCCTCAAGGGCGAGGAAATTCCTGTCGTAATATTCAGGACCGAGGGGGGGAAGGGCGTCTGGTCCGCCGGGTTCGATATCAACGTGATAGGCCAGCAGGCCCACGACCCCCTTTCCTACGACAGCCCCATGGAACAACTCCTGCGCTCCATCCAGCACTATCCGGGCCCGGTCATCTGCATGGTGGACGGAAGCGTCTGGGGCGGGGCCTGCGACATAGCGGTTACCTGCGACCTTATAATCGGCGACGAGAACTGCTCCTTCGCCATAACGCCGGTAAAGATAGGGCTTCCGTACAATGCCAGCGGCATACTCCACTTCATCAACCGCGTGGGCCTCAATATAGCCAAGGAGATGTTTTTCACGGCACGCCCGATAAAAGCCGACCGCGCCCTGCAGGTGGGCCTGCTCAACCACCTTGTCCCCGCCAGAGAACTGGAGGCTTTCACCGCCGACATGGCCGGGAAGATAGCCGCCTATTCCACTCTCACCATAAGCGTCATAAAGGAGCAGTTCAGGATTCTTTCCAACGCCCACCCCATAAACCCGGACGGCTTCGAAAGGATACTGGGCCTGCGCCGCCGCGCTTACAAAAGCAAGGATTATCAGGAAGGCGTGCGCGCGTTTCTGGAAAAGCGCAAGCCAAAATTCACCGGCAAATAACGCCGCGCCAGGCAACCACTTCCATGTCTGCTGATTGCGGAGCAAAAATGCCCATGCTGCGGAAAATAAACGACGTTAGCGCATTGTCATTGCGCGCGCTTCGGGCCGAGGCCGCCGCATTGGCCAGCCCGTCCAAAGCCATGATACTGTCGGGCTTTTTCAAGACAGGCCCCGGCCAGTATGGCGAGGGTGATGTTTTCATAGGCCTGGTAGTCCCGCAATGCAGGCAGTTGGCAAAGAAGTATCTTTCGCTTGGTCCTGCTGCCGCTAGCGAGCTGCTTGAATCCCCAGTACATGAGGAAAGGCTGACCGCCTTGCTGATGCTTTGCGAACTTTACCGCAAAGGCTCCCCCGAAGAGAAAAAAGCCATATATGATTTTTACATGGCCGGCGTCCGCTGGATAAACAACTGGGATTTGGTCGACTTGTCTGCGCCCAAAATAGTGGGGCCGCATCTTGAAAAGGCCTCCCGTGAGCCGCTGTTCAGGCTGGTCCATTCGGCGAATTTGTGGGAAAGGCGCATGGCCGTTGTGGCCTGCTTTCATTTCATACGCAAATCCGATTTCGCTGATTTTCTGAAAATCGCCGAAGTCCTGCTTCACGACAAGCATGACCTTATTCATAAAGCCGCCGGCTGGATGTTGCGCGAGGCCGGAAAACGTGATAAAACTGTTCTTGAGGGTTTTTTGTCCGAGCACGCTTCTGTAATGCCGCGCACAATGCTGCGCTACGCCATAGAGAAACTGCCGCCAAAACAGCGCAAAGCTGTGCTGGAATCCTCCAGAAAATAGGTTTGCCAATGAAATTCCATATCCGTCTTGCCCTGTGCCTGATAGCCAGCGTGCTGGCCTGTTCCTGTTCCGACAGGCACAAGGGCCCTCCTGTAATAGGCATTTCGCTGCCAACCCAGCGCGAGGAACGCTGGCGGCGCGACGGCAACCGTCTCTCCGACGAGGCCGTAAAGCGCGGTTTCCGCGTTGAAATGCGCATCTCCGAAAACAACGCCGCCACGCAGGAACAGCAGTGCCGTGAATTGATAGAAAGGAAAGTCGATGTGCTGATTCTGGCCCCGCACGACGCCAAGGCCGCGGCCGCCATAGTGAACTACGCCAATGACAGGAAGGTGAAGGTAATAGCCTACGATAGGCTGGTGCTGGACTCAAAGCCGGATTTCTACGTGGCTTTCGATAATGAGAAGATAGGCCAGATGCAGGGGGAATATCTGGCCTCCAAGGTGCCCGCGGGTTCCTATGTTTTTCTTTCCGGGGCGCCTACCGACAACAATTCCGGCCTGCTCAAGAAAGGGGCCATGAAGCGTCTTGGTCCGCTGGTTGAAAGCGGCGCGATAAAAGTAGTCGTGGACAAGCCTGTGGAGGACTGGAGCCCGGAATACGCCCGTGAAATAGCCGAGGACGCCCTTGTCGCGACAGCCGGCAGGATAGACGCTGTTCTGGCGCCTAACGATGCGACCGCCGGGGCTGTCATCGAGGCTTTGGCCCGTTACAAGCTGGACGGCAAGGTGGTTGTCACCGGCCACGATGCCGAGCTTGCCGCCGTGTGGCGGCTGCTGCGCGGAACCCAGGGCATGACGGTTTTAGTGGACACCAGGCAGCTTGCCTCCGCCGCCATAGAGGCGGCCGCAGACATCATAGCGGGCCGCCAGCCGCATGCCGACGGCAAAATCAACAACGGCTTCATGGATGTGGAATCTCGCCTGCTTGCCCCGGTTCTGGTCACCAAAGAGAACATTAACGCCACGCTGATAGACACCGGCTACTTCAACAAAGAAGCCGTCTATGGCGACAAATTCGAACTGGAACTTTAATCCGGTTTTTCAGCAGGTCTTGCCTTCGCCGGGATGCTTTATGTCCAGCCAGCGTTTGCTAAGCAGCAGGCCCACCGGCGTGACGCACGCTATAATCGCGTAAATAAGCCACAGAGTTCCGGAATCATGCGGGCCTTCCTTGGGGATGAAGGCCTCCAGCATCCTGCCCGAATACAGTCCGGTGGTGAACTTGGCCATGAACCACGGCAGTCCGGCCAAGCCCATGTACGCGCCCACCTTTCCGGGAGGCGCCATTTCGGCCACGTGCTCATAGAAGCGCGAGGACCATACAGCCTCGCCCAGCGAGAAGATGATGACGTACAGCAGCAGCCTTGTGAGTCCCGGGCCGGGCACCAGCAGGAAGGTGGTGAGGGCCGAGATGGTGGTGCCGATAATCATCATCGTCACTATGTTCACCTTGCGGGTGAAGGCGGCTATCAGCGGCACGAAAATCACTATTATCAGCGGGTTCAGGCCGCTTATCCATTCAAACTTCGCGCTGACTTCGGCCGGGAAGTCGCGGAAAACGTAGTCCGGAATGGTGAGGAACTGGTGCGCGAACAGCGTTTGCACTGGCAGCAGGATGAAGATGAAGAACATGAATCGCGCGTCCATGAACGGCAGTTCCATCATCTTTTCCTTGAAGGATTTGTGCGCGTCCTCTTTCTGCGCTTCGGCCTCTGCCGCGACGCGGCAGGTCTGCTCCACTTTTTTGGTGAAGAACAGCAGATGCGCCAAAAGCATCAGCAGGGTTATGGCGATGCAGGCCAGATACACGCCGTCCACGCCAAGGCCCAGGCCGTTTATCTGCTTGCCGCCCACTTTTATGAAGGGGTCCCCGGTGCGCACATAGGGCGAGAGGAAGTTTTCCGACACTATTCCTAGGTTCATTATCGAATATATCAGGCTGTAGCCGATGGTGGCGGTGCGCGAATCGGTGTACTCTTTGGCGCCGGAGTAGAGGGCCGGCTGCATTATGCCGGAGCCGAAAGCCATTATTATAAGGCTGGCCCAGGCTATGTAGTTGGCGCCGTGCGCGCCCGGGGCCATGACCAGCATCAGGCGGCCCAGAAGCAGAACGCCAAGGGCCAGCGTAAGCGCGCGGCGCACGCCCATCTTGTCGGCTATGAAGCCGCAGCCGAACATGAACAGCGTCACCATGCCCGTGAACATGGACACGCTCATGCCGGTGGTGCCGTCAGGCATTCCCACGCGCGTGCCCAGGAAGCGGGTAAGCAGCGTCAGTATGCCGAAATAGGCTATGCCGTCTCCGAAGTTGACTATGTTCACCAGCCAGAAGCCTTTAGACGCGCCGAACAGTATTTTGAGGGTCTCTATTATGGAAAGGTCTTCTTTCTTTTCTTCGGTTTCTGCCATTGTTTTCTCCGTGACGGCTTTCTTTGCGGCTAGGAAAAGATTATCATATTTCCCAACAGGCAGTTTAAAACGCCGTCAAAAGGGAGCGCAAGACCATGGAACTCAAAGACAGCATACTTTCACGTTTTATGAAGTACGTCAAATTCAGCACCGCCAGCGACGAGGGCTCTTCAACCTGTCCGTCTTCTAAGGGACAGCTTGCGCTTGGCCGCGAACTGGCAAAGGATTTGCGGGCCGTCGGTCTGAAAAAAGTCGCCATTGATAAAAACGGCTATGTGACCGCCGAACTGCCCGCCACCGCCAAGGGTCCGGTTCTGGCTTTCCTGGCGCACATGGACACCGCCCCCGACGCCAGCGGCGAGAACGTGAAGCCGCAACTGCACAGGAATTACCGGGGCGGTAAAATAGTTATCAGCGCCAAACAGGGCGTTGCCATCAGCCCTGCTGACAGCCACGGGCTTGGCGACTGTGTCGGGCACGATATATTGACTGCTTCCGGCGACACTTTGCTCGGCGCCGACAACAAGGCCGGGCTGGCCATAATCATGGGGGCCATGGAACATCTCGCGCGGCACCCGGAAATGCCTCACGGCGTGATTAAGGTGGCTTTCACGCCGGACGAGGAGATAGGCCGCGGCGTGGACTTGTTCAATGTAAAAAAATTCGGCGCCAAATATGCCTATACCGTGGATGGCGACGTGGTTGGCACGGTTGAGGACGAGACTTTCAACGCCGACGGGCTGAAGATAACCGTGCAGGGCAAAAGCGTGCATCCCGGAAGCGCGAAAAATTCCATGGCCAACGCCGTGCGCATCGCGGCGGACATAATGGCCTCGTTCCCCGAAAACATGCTGCCGGAGACCACTGAAAACCGGGAGGGCTTTGTGATGTTTACATCCTGCGAGTCCTCCATAGAGAAGGCAGAGCTGGACGGCATAGTGCGCGAACATGACCTTCAGAAGCTCAAGCGCCTTGAGCGCCTGCTTAAAGCCGTGGTGGCCGAGAAGCGCCTGAAATACCCGCTGGCAAAAATAAGCCTTGAGTTTCGGGAACAGTACCGCAACATGCGCCAGATGCTGGACAAGCAGCCCCGGGTGATGGAGAGGCTTTATGCCGCGCTTGAGGCTGAAGGCGTTGCCCCGATACACAAGCCCGTACGCGGCGGCACCGACGGCGCGCGCCTTTCGTTCATGGGCCTCCCCTGCCCCAATATTTTCACGGGCGGCAACAACTTCCACGGCAGGCACGAGTGGGTGTCCGTGCAGGGAATGGAAAAATCCGCGAGGGTGCTGATAAAGCTGGCGCAGCTCTGGGCCAAGTAAGCCTTTATTAATCAATTAAAAACGCCGCCCTTGCCGGGGCGGCGTTTTTTGCGGACAGCTTCTCTTAGCAATGTTCCGGAGATGGGGGTTCTTTGCTTTCCCTGGTGTAGGACAACGCGAAGAATATCAGCGCCAGCACTATGTAGCCGGTAGCGAACTGGTAAGGCACCTGCCGCGCCAGTTCCGGTAGGTTGCAAGGCAGATACATGTTTCCGTCCGGCAGGGCCGAATGTATCACCCCGAAATACGTCATTGCCGCGCAGATCAGCAGGTAAAAGGTCGACTGGCGCAGGTTCCTGTCTATCAGCTTCGCCATGAAAGCGCCCCAGAGCATTGCAGTCAGAATGAAGCCGTTTCCCAGCGCCACAAGCACCTGCATGTCCGGCAGCGCCTTGGTGGTTTTCACCATCAGTGCGCTGAAGTTTTCCACCGGCACTATTTCCGGGGTGGAGAGCTTTATCTGCAGCAGGCGGGCCAGCGTGGGGAAGAACGCCAGCGCTACCGCCGGGGCATGGCGCGCCGGGCAGGCCTTGAAAGCCTGGCACATTATGTCCAGCGCCACGAAGATAAGTATCGGGGCTATCACGGCCCTTGGTATCAGTTCCACGATATAGCCCACATAGCCGAATATGCCGCCCAAGCCGATGAACAGGCCGGTAAGCAGGGTGTAGCCAGCGCGGCTGCCCATCTGTTTGTAGGCCGGCTGGCCTATGTAGGGTGTGGATTGCGCCACGCCGCCGCAGACGCCGGCCACCAGCGTGGAGAAAGCCTCGGTAAGCAGTATGTCGCGCGTCTTGTAGTCGTCGCCGGCGACGCGGGCGCTTTCTGTCACGTTTATGCCGCCCACCACAGTCAGCAGCGCGAAAGGCACGGCTATAGGGGCGTATTTGAGCGCGTGGCCGAAGCCGTCAAGGAAACCCAGCGTGGGTATCGGAAATCCCAGATGCAGTTCGGAAGAGAAGGGCTGGTAATTGCCGCCGGTGAGGCCGTGCGGGGCCAGCAGGTAATACAGGACTGTGCCTACCACGACAGCGGCCAGCACTCCGGGGAAATTTTTCGGCAGGCGTATGCCCGCGACCAGCGTGTAGAACACAAGCCCAAGCGACACCATTCCCACCAGCGGCATGCCGAAGACTTCGGCTATCGGTATGAAGCCTATGAGCGCCATGCCTATTCCGGCCAGGGAACCTAACAGCCCGGCCTGCGGCACTACGCGCTGCACCCAGCCGCCGATGAACGAAAACACCACCTTTATCGCTCCTATGAAAACCATGGTGGCCATGCCTATCTGCCAGGTCAGGATTGCGGCTTCCCGCTCCGGGATGCCCTGCGCCTTGAGGCCTATGAACGCCGGGCCCAGCACCGCCAGAGCTATTCCTATGGTGGAGGGTGTGTCCAGCCCCAGCGGCATTGCGGTCACATTGGGGTTGTTCGTTTTTTTGGCCAGGCGGAACGCCATCCAGGTGTAGATGATGTCCCCGAACAGCACGCCGAAGGCGGTGCCAGGGAACATTCTGGTGTACACGATGTCCGCCGGATAGCCGAAGCCGAAAATCATTATGCCGGCCAGGAAGGACAGCACCGTCATGTTGTCGAACATAAGGCCGAAGAAGCCGTTTATGTCGCCCAGCACGAACCAGCGGTACTTGCAGGGCTGCGTTTGTGTGTTCATAGTTTCCTCTTGTTGGAGTTCGGGCGCGCATAGCGCATTCTGGTGCTTGCGAGCCGCTAAATTATTATAATAAAAGGCAGTTATCGTTCCGAAATAAAGTTGCGGAGGGGTATTAATGAAAAATATGCGTATAATTGCGGCGGCGGTGCTGGCGCTTTCCGTGTCAGGAATAGCGTCCGCACAGCAGTCTGCCGAGGAAGTGGCCGCGGCGGAAACAGTAGCGGCAGCCGTTCCGGCCGCCGAAACCCCGGTCCCGGCGGAGCCCGCCCCGGCGCTGGTGCCCGAACAGAAGCCGGTGCAGCACCAGAAGCTGTCCATAAACCTGGACAAGCTGGCGCAAGCCCAGTGGACTTACTTCGATAAACAGTTTGACGAGGCCAAGAAGGACAAAGGCGAATCCCTCAGCTATCTGCTCAGCGACGTGAACGCGTGGCTCAGCATCAACAGCGACAAGAAGGACGCCGACAAGGTGCTGGAACTCAAGGCAAAGATACAGAACGAGCTCAAGGACTACAGGGGCGCGATACTTACCTATATAAAGCACATCTACGCCTATCCAAATTCAAACGTGAACCTGACGGTGCGCAGCCAGCTGGCCGGGCTTGTGGACGCAAAGGCTGGAAAGCTCAAGGGTCCCGTAAATGCCATAGCGAAGGGCAGCTCTGCGGAAAAGAAGTCCGACAGGCTGGCTTCCATGCTGGAGCAGATGTCGGGCGAGACTTCCGAGTTCTTCTACCAAGCCCTGGTGCAGGAGTTCGTGGATTTCTCGGCCGACTACCCTGACTATCCCAGCGCCGACAAGCTTCAGCGCTGTCTGGCCGGCGTGTTCGTTTCCCGCAATCAGCCGCTGGCGGCCGTGATGGCCTACAGCAAGCTGCTGTCCGTATATCCCGCCAGCTCCATGAAGGCCTCGGTGCGCATGGACATCGCCGCCGTCCTTTCCGACAAGCTGAAGAACTACGACCAGGCCATAGAGATATACCAGGACGTAACCAACGAGCATCCCGGAACCCCCGAGGCCGCGCAGTCTTATGTGCGCATCGGCGAGCTTTCCGAACTGCGCAAGAAGTTCAGCCTGGCTGTCAGCGTGTATGACAAGATAATCGCGCTTTATCCCAAGAGCGACTCGGCCTACAACGCTTTCGAGGCCAAGGCCCGCATACAGCGCAAAGAGCTGGCCATGCCCAAGGAAGCTTACGACACGCTTAACGCGCAGGCCGATATGTTCAAGGGCGAAGCCCGCGCCATAAAGGCCATGCTGCTGGCCTCCGAGGTCGCGCAGAAAGACATCAAGGATTTCAAGCTTTCTGCCGATGCCCTGGACCGCATAGCGGCTGAATATCCCAGCTCCAAGGAAGCCCCGGTGGCCCTGCTTGACGAAGGCGACATCTACTCCGAGCATCTTGGCAACAAGGACAAGGCCAAGGAGCTGTACGAGCGCGTAGTCGGCGGATATGCTGGCAATTCCAACGCCAAGACGGCGCAGAAACGCATAGACTCGCTGATGAAGCAATAAGCTGTTCTTTCTTTAACTGAAGAACCCCCGGAGCAACCTCCGGGGGTTCTTCTTTTGCATATGCTTTAAGGATTTTTAGCTTAAGCAGGTGCGGTTATTCTGCTTGTTTGCCATGATGTTGACTATCAGCGGGTCAACCTTCTGCATCCCGACGGTGGAGATGCTGGCCAGGTTGCGGATGGTGTCTTCGGCAGTGCGGCCCACGAAGCCTTCTACCTCTGTTATGCCGTAGTGGTGTATGCCCATGTAGGCCGAGCGTATGGCGGCGTCAGTGGAACTTACCACTTTCAGCGCGCAGCCAGCCTTGGCGCCGTCGCAAAGCATGCCCCCTATGTCGCTTATAAGGTTATTTACGGCAAGCGACATGGCGGCATTGTCCGGCCCGCGCAGTTGGAAAACTATCGCCGCGGCGGCGCCCACGCCTGCCGCTATGGCGCAGCCGCAGATTGGGGCCAGCCCGCCGGTATGCACCTTCACATAGGCGTTCAGCATATGGGACAGCGCTATGCTTTGCAGGATTTTCTTTTCCGGCACCTTGAAGGCTTTGCCCACGTTATATGGCACCAGTGAGGCCACGATGCCCTGGTTGCCCGATTCGCCGCTGGACATCACCGGTACGGGCAGGCCTTCCATGCGGGCGTCGGTGGCGCAGGCGGTGAGTATCTTGGAAGATGAAAAAACGTCGTCCAGCAGAAAGCCGCGTTTCTTGAGGTCCTTTAGGTAGAAACCCACCTTTTTCATCTTCGATCCTGCCGCAGCTGCGGCAAGATTCATCTCCACGCCTTTCCTGATATAGGCAAGGTCGTCCTTGTCGGCTTTTGCGGCCAGTTTTGCAAGCGACAGTATGGTTTCCTTCGCCAGTTCTTTCTTATAGCTCTGTTCCTGGCAGGCTTCGGGCTTCTCGTTTATAAGCACCTGGGCGTTTTTCTCCAGCCTTGTGACGTGGGTGTGGCTGGCGGCTATTATGCAGACGGCGCGGTTTTTCGCGCCTGAGAGCCTGGCCTCGATGTGTATGCCCTTCTTGCCTGAGACCGGTTCTATCTTTGCCGCGCCGGATTTCACCATTTTACGTGCGGCGGCCAGCAGGGCAGGGGATGATTTGCTTAAAATCTGCATCTTCAGTTCCGGTTTGGCTATCAGCGCGCCCAAAGCCCCGGCCAAGAGGTTGCCTTTGCCGCCGCCGGTGTTAGGGATGTTGACGCCCATTCCGTTCTTGAACGTGCCGGAATCCACCAGAAACAGGGCTTCCTTTACCGGCTCGCCAAGAGCTTTGGCGGCGTAGGCTGCGCACAGCGCTACTGATACGGGCTCGGTGCACCCCAAAGCAGGGAACACCTGGTGTTCAAGCACCTGTTTCAGCAAAGTTTTCTTTTTCATTTTTCCTCCTGAGGTTTTATAAGCCCGTTGGCGCGGAAACTGTAGTAGCTGCTTTTGCCCACTATTATGTGGTCATGCACAGTCAGGCCCAGAGTGCGCGCGGCCTTGCCCAGTTCGTCGGTAAGGTGGATGTCGTCTTTCGAAGGGTTGGGGCTTCCCGATGGATGGTTGTGCACAAAAATCAGCCCTGCGGCGCGCGATTTCAGGGCGTTTTCCACAATGCGTCTTGGTGAAACCGAGGCCCTGTCTATAGTGCCTATCGATATTTTTTCGGAATTGATGACTGTATTTTTCGTGGTAAGGTAGATTACCTCGAAGTTTTCATATTTTTCGCCTTCAAGCGAGGCCCGGCAGTACTGCACCACGTCCTCCGGGCTTTTCAGGGCGTTTTTGCCTTTCATGTTGTCCAGAAAATAGCGGCGTATCAGCGCGCGCTGGAACGTAAGAAACAGCGCAGCTTCCGGGCCCATGCCTGGCACTTCGCAAAGTTCGTCGGTGTTCTTGTCCAGCACGGCGGAAAGCGAGCCGTACTTTTTCATCAGCGCCCAGGCAATCGGTTTTGTGTCGCGGCGGTGTATTACGTAGGTAAGCAGTAGCTCAAGCACTTCATGGTCGAGGAAGCCGTCGAGGCCGCCGTCGCGGAAGCGTTTTTTTATCCGTGAGCGGTGCCCTTCATGGGGGGAGGTTTCTTTGTTCTGTTCGTCCATGTTGCTGTCCGGCGGGGATTAATCGCGTTTCCCGCCGTGCGGCGCGCCAGCCGCCCGTTAAGAAACAATTATAGCAACTCTTAGCTTTTATAGAGCGTGCCAGCGCAGATTTCCCGCCTTCACGTGGCACGGGCAGGGTGCATGTTTTGGCGGAAATAAGTAGAATTCACTGGGGGAACGGCAAGGGTGTTTCAGGTCGCATGAGAACATAAATGCGTTTTAATTGCGGGCTTGTATAAATAGTGCCTCTTTACTTATTGTCTATAACTGGATTATCTGCTTCCCATGACTGATAGACCTACTCAGGTTCAGTGCGAAGTAATATGGAGATAATATATGCATAAAAAAGAAAGTGTGTTTATGGTGCTTGTTCTTTTTGTGTGTCCTGTTATCTTGGGTATGTTTTATCCATTATGTGAGAAATTGTTTCCGAATAATGGCAAACTCGCAGCTGGAATTTTATCAGGGACGATAACAATTATTGTTTTACACATGTTACTGCGGTTGCCTTGGGATAAGAACACAAGGAAGTCAAAATGAAACACATGAATTCGCACTATGCTATTTCCTAGAAAGCTGGCTAATGTATCCATAGACGGGTGAAATTCAGGAATACTTAAATATAGTTTTTGACAAAATAAGGCGTTTTTATGGGCTAGCTGCTTCTGCTTCAGTTGCTATACAATTTACGTTCTATTAGGATATTATGATTAATAAAAAAATGAAATTAATAGTAATTATATTTATACTGCTAACAGTGGTAGGTTGGTTTTATGTTTTTTATTTGAAACATAAACCAACGATAAATGAGGGTGTAAATTATATTAATGAAACGATTTTATCTTCTCAAATAATTGCATCTAAGTATAAAAATATAAAACTTGGGAAAATAAGTAATTTAAAATTTAGCATTGTTGAAAATGAATATATAGTACAAGTAACAGAAGAAGCAGAAGCTAGTGGGACTGAACTTGTGATTCATGCTGATGTGATAAAAAAGGGTGTTTCATGGCAGCTAATATTATTAGAAATTAAAAATAATGGTAAGTGGGAGATATTAGTGGAATATGGAAATCCTGTGAGACATTAATGGCGCAGAGTCTATACTACATTATAAGACTAGAAATGGGAAATAGGGATAGCGCTTAATTAATTTATGCCAATAGCCGCTAATTTTACGAGAGCCAATCGCGCGACAATGCGCCGCCGTGTCCAGCAATCCATGCGGCGGATGTGCGCTCAATAGCCGAATATCAAACAGCGCATATTGAGGGTGCTGTCTCCAGGCCGCTTGATTCCATCTCCACGGCTTCATGGCCGAAAACAGCGGATATCGTTTTGTATTGTTCCGGCAAGGGGTGACGCTTATTTCTTGGCAACAGTAGTCTTGTCGCCGTATTTAGCTATTAAGCTGATTTCCTCTTCAGTGAGGTAGCGCCAGCGGCCGGGGGGAAGGCCGGCATCCGAAAGCGCCCCTATTGCTTTTCTGTAAAGCCTAAGCACCGGGTAGCCTGCGGCGGCCAGCATTTTCCGCACCTGTCGGTTCTTCCCTTCGGTAATAGTAAGCTCCACCCACGAATCGGGTACTGTTTTTCGGAAGCGTATTGGCGGGGTGCGCGGCGGCAGTGCCGTGTCATGCCCAAGCGCGATGCGGCAGGGCAGGCACTTGTGGCCCGGTATTTCGATGCCTCCGCGTATCTTTTGCAATGCCGCATCGTTGGGTATTCCTTCCACCTGTGCCAGATAGGTGCGCGGATGCCCGTAGCGCGGTTCGCACAGAACGTGCTGCAAAGCGCCGTCGGAAGTCAGCAACAGCAGGCCCTCGCTGTCGGCATCCAGACGTCCAGCCGGGTTGAATCGCGGGGGGAAGCCGAAAGACGCCAGCGTCTGATGCTTTTCGGTGGCGCGGAACTGCGATATCACGCCGTAAGGCTTGTTGAATAGTATCGCGCGCGACGGTTTGCCGGGCAGGTGTTCCATAGAGAAAACCATGGTACTTTTTTGGGGCTTGGCGCGGCAATCGCGGCATTGTTCATAAAGCTTGATTTGAGACGGAGTTTTGTATTAACCTTACTAATGTAAGGGGGCCTTTGGCCGCCAAACGCATACAGGATGGAGGGTTAATGCATAAAAAAACGGTGTTCGCGGCTGTTTTTTCGCTGTTCGCATTGAATTTCGCGGGCGAAGCCAACGCCCTTAACGTTTTTTCAGAATTCGGCTCCAGGGTTACTCAGGATTCAATGAAACCCTTTGCCAAAGACCTTGGCGGGCTTTTAGGTTCGGCGGATTTCCATTCCGCCCGCACCATGGGCTTCCCCGGTTTCGATATTGGCGTAGCGGGAGTATTCCAGACCAAGCCCGACACCGGCAACTCGATACTGCGCGACGCCGGGGTTGACGCTTTCGGCCTTCCCATAGTGCAGGCTGAAGTCGGCCTGCCCAAGAATTTCGGCGTGGTTCTGCGCAGCCTGCCAATCAGCGACGGCGCGCCCGTGCTGGGCGCCGGTCTGCGCTACAGCATTTTCCGCCACACCGCCGCCAAATTCCTGCCTGACCTCACCGTCAGCGCATTCTACGACACTTTCAGCAACGATTATATGAAGTTCCGCCATTTCTCGATGGACATCGCCGCAGGGCTGGACCTGCCGGTGCTCAAGCCCTATGTGGGGCTTGGCTTCGACAGCAGCCGCCTTGAAAGCAAGGTCTCGAACCTGGATGTCGCCTCCGGCGACCATGTGTCGGTTTCGGAAGTACGCTACACAGCAGGTCTGAACGTCACGCCATGGCCCTTCGCCTACCTGTTCGCCGCCGTTTCCGGCAGCCACGGGCAGACGGGGTTTCAGGGCGGCGCAGGCGTAAAATTCTAAGGGAGCAGACAAATGACTGAAACAACACCTACGATGGGCGCTGAAAGCGCAAAGCTGATAGAGATGGGCGATACCTACGGGGCGCACAACTACCACCCCCTGCCCATAGTGATATCCGAAGCCAAGGGCATATGGGTGAAGGACCCGGAAGGCAAAAAGTACCTGGACATGCTTAGCGCCTATTCCGCCCTTAACCACGGGCACCGCCATCCCCGCATCATGAAGGCTTTGCTGGCGCAGGCCAAGAAGGTTACGCTCACTTCCCGCGCCTTCCACAACGACCAGCTTGGCCCCTGGCTCAAGGAACTGTGCGAAATTTCGGGCTATGAAATGGCCCTGCCGATGAACACCGGCGCGGAAGCCGTGGAAACCGCCCTCAAGGCCGTGCGCAAGTGGGGCTACAAGGTAAAAGGCGTGGAAAAGGACAAGGCTGAAATAATAGTCTGTTCCGACAACTTCCATGGCAGGACGGTCACTATAGTCGGCTTCTCCACCGAGGAGGATTACCGCGACGGCTTCGGCCCCTTCACTCCCGGCTTCAAAATAGTTAAGTACGGCGATATCGAAGCCCTTAAAGCCGCCGTCAACCCCAACACTGTGGCTTTCATATTCGAGCCTATCCAGGGCGAGGCCGGCATAAACGTTCCCCCGGCCGACTACCTGCGCCAAGCGCAGCAGCTGTGCCGCCAGAACAGGGTGCTTTTCGTAGCCGACGAGATACAGACCGGCTTCGGCCGGACCGGCAAGATGTTCTGCTGGGAGCATTTCTGCGAACGCCCCGACATGCTGATAGCGGGCAAGGCCTTGGGCGGCGGCGTGATGCCGATTTCCGCCGTTGTTTCCTCCAGGGAAGTGCTGGGCGTGTTCAAGCCGGGCCAGCATGGCAGCACGTTCGGCGGCAACCCGCTGGCCTGCGCCGTCTCGCGCGAGGCCCTGCGCGTCCTGGTCGAGGAAAAGCTTGTCGAGCGCTCGGCAGAGTTGGGCGAGCATTTCATGCAGGGGCTTAGGGCGATAAAGTCTCCCCACATAGCCCAGGTGCGCGGGCGCGGCCTTCTCATCGGCCTTCAGCTTACGCCCACCGCTGGCGGCGCGCGCCGCTTCTGCGAGGCGCTGAAGAACGAGGGCATACTCTGCAAAGAGACGCACGAGAACATAATCCGTTTCGCGCCGCCCCTGGTGATAGAGAAAAAGCAGGTTGACTGGGCTCTCAGGCGTATCAAGAAAGTGCTCAGGATGCCCTGAACGGGAAACCATATGGCTGGCAAAGCCGCCTTTGGGCGGCTTTGCTTTTGCCACCCCTCTTATGATTAAAACCCCCTGGGGCGAACAACTTAAAGCGCGGCTTGGTCCCCGCTGTTTCGAGGGTGCGTTCCTGTCGCTTTACACCACCTATAAAGTTGGCGGTCCGGCGCAGGTGCTGGCATTCCCGGAGACGGCCGACGAACTCCGCCTGGTGCTTAACACTGCCCGGGAAGCGAAAGTCCCGCTTACCATGCTGGGGCTGGGGTCCAATATATTGGCCAGCGATGGCGGTGTTCCCGGAATCGTGTGTTGTACGCGCGGAATGCGCGGCATTGAGCGTGCAGGGGAAACCATAACCGCCAGGGCGGGTTCGGCACTGGATGAGGTTGCTGAGGCGGCCGCCTCGGCAGGCCTGTCGGGTATGGAAAAGCTTTCGGGCATTCCTGGCAGTGTCGGCGGAGCAGTGTGGATGAACGCGGGAGCTTTCGGCCAGGAAACCTTCGACTGCCTTATAGACGTCCAAGTAATGGACGCCGCCGGGGCGGTTAAAACCTTTAAGAAATCGGAACTTAAGCCTTCTTACAGGAAGGTAGAGGGCCTTGCCGGGTTTCTGGTGCTTTCCGCCCGCTGGGCGCTAAAGGCGGGGGACGCCGCCGCGCTAAAGGAAATACGCGCCGGGATACTGTCGCAGCGGGCCGTCAAACAGCCGCTTGAATATCCTTCTGCCGGGAGCGTGTTCAAGCGTCCTCAGGGCGATTTCGCCTCGCGCCTCATCGATGTTTGCGGCTTAAAGGGATTTTCAATAGGCGGGGCCCAGGTCTCGCCAAAACATGCCGGATTTATAGTCAACACCGGCGGCGCTACGGCTTCGGACGTTTATGCCCTGATAAAGAAAGTGATAGCCGAGGTTAAGGGCAAAACAGGCGTCGAACTGGAGCTGGAGCAGATACTGCTCGGCGATTTCCAGGATGCGCGTTAGCTTCGCAGCCGTTCCAGTTATGGCCCTGACGCATGTTCGCTGATTCCTGCCTTGCTGTAGTCCTTGCTTTCGCGGTGAGCGCCGTAGCCGGCTGGATAGACGCCATAGCCGGAGGCGGGGGGCTGCTCACTCTTCCTTTTCTTCTTAACCTGGGGCTTCCGCCCGCCCTTGCAATAGGCACCAACAAGTTGCAATCCACGTTCGGAAGCATGGCCGCCTCCTGGCGCTTCGCGTCTTCAGGACATGTGGACAAGGCGGTGGCCCTGCGCGGTGCGCTGGCAGCGTTTTTGGGCTCGCTGTGCGGCGCGTGGCTGCTTCAGCGCCTTGACCCGCGCCTGTTGGCCTGGCTTCTTCCGTTCCTGTTATCGGGCGTGCTGGCGTATATGCTGTTCTCTCCGGGGTTCGGGCAGTCTCGCGGCGCGGCTCGTTTTGCCCTGCGTCCGCTGTTGTGCGGCCTTGGCCTGGCGCTTGGGTTTTATGACGGGTTTTTCGGCCCGGGCACAGGCACGCTTTGGGCTGCGGCGCTGGTCGGCCTGGGAGGGCTGGAACTGCTGGGTGCCACCGGCTACGCCAAAATAATGAATTTTTCCAGCAATGCGGCTGCGCTGTGCTTGTTTGTCATAGGCGGCAACATTTCCTATGAAATAGGGGCCGTGATGGCCATAGGGCAGTTGCTTGGCAGCCGTCTAGGCGCGTCAATGGCTATAAAGCGCGGTCCGGCTTTTGTAAGGCCTTTGCTGCTGTGCATGTCCGGTGCTATGGTGGCGGTGCTGTTTTACAGGGTTTTTAGGTAAGCGTTATTTGGTGAAGTGATCTAACAGCGGTATCAGTTCCAGCGCAATCAGGCCGATGACTATTATTTCAAGCCAGTGGCTGCGGCGCGAATTGATTTCGCCCTGAAGAATCTGTGTTATTCGCTCCAGCGTGGACATTTTGCGGTCCACGCTTCCCTGCCAGTCCTTGAAGCGGAACTCGTGTCCCGCCATGCGGAAAATGGTGGCCAGATACGAATCGCCTACTGTTTTCAGCGAGTTTTCCACGCGGGTCAGGAATTCGGAAAATTCTATGTATTTCTGCGCCGTTTCTTCTTCCATGCGCGAGTAGAAATCGTCCAGCAGGCGGCGCAGGAACCCCTGCTTGCCGCGGTTTTCCATGCTGTCGTATAGCGCCGAAAGCTTTCTGTCCAGCATTTCGTCGTAGTGGCGCATCACCAGCAGGTGCGTGAGGCAGAATTCTATGGTGTCGGCGATATCGCGCGGCATTTCGTTGTCTATCAGCAGGGCCGAGTTCCAGTCTATCACCGCGATGTCAGAAGCGCTGTACTGAAGCGCGTGTTTGAGTATCAGTTCGCGGCTTTGTTCGGAAAGCTTGTCTTTGTTCTCCGCCAGTATCAGGGCGGCGATGTCGGCTTTGTTAAGCAGCTCCCTTGGCGAGGCGGCTCCCTCATAACCTTCTATGCAGTAGGTGATGTAGTCTTCCGCCACCGTCCAGCTGTATAGGTTCTTGGCCGCCGGGAGCAGTTGGGTCAGGAGCAGCTGCTTGCGGTCCTGTGCCAGCTTGTCCAGTTGTGGGGAGTTTTCCATCAGCCAGGCCAGGTCCACCAAACCCTTCCAGTCGGTGGCGGGCGGTATCTGGAATTTGAGTGTTATGGAAATTACGCCGTAATCCCACACCTTGGCGGTGACGGCGGTTTCAATGGGGCGTCCGCCCAGTTCCAGCTTTTCGCCGGGCAGCTCCACGACTATCGGGGCTTCCTTGATGATTATTGCCTTGCGCAGGTCGGTCACCAGGCGCAGGCGTCCCGCCTCGCCGTAAGAAAGCAGCAGCTTTTCCGCGGAAGAGAGGTTTATCTCCTCGCTGACGTCGTATGCGCGGTAAACAAGTATGCTGCCTTTGCGTATCAGTATCGGCGGGGAGTTTTCCATCTCAGGGCTTGTGGGAACGGATGAAGTTGTCCAGGGCCTGGCGGGTGTTCTGGTCGAGGTCCATGAATTCCATGGCTATGTCGAACTCCGGCCCGCTCTTGGCGGGCTGCACGCGTATCACCTTGGCCTGGCCGCATATTTCGTCGGAGGTGCAGTCGTCGCCGCTGCGGTATTTGGAGAACCCGGCAAGCGCTATTTTGAAGTCCAGCAGCGAACCGGGCAGCATCGGCACCATGGATTCAAACAGTATGCCGCCAGCGCTGATATTCTTGCAGACGCCGATGGATTCATACTGCATTCCCTCGGCGGTAATGTTCTTGCTTGATTGAAACGGCTTGGCATTGCCTATAAGCAGGCGCGACATTTTAAGCCGCGCCCGCCACACGCGAAAAAACTTGCGCTTGTTTATGCCGTCCATTTTGGTTTCAGGCCAGCCTGCGAGTTATTTTGCCGGCGGTTTTGGCCAGAGTCGCGGCTAAGGTTATCTTGAAGATTTCGCCAACGGCGAAGGGAAGGACGCCAGCCGCGAAAAGAATATTGGACGGCAGCAGCCCGGCCAGCCTCAGAACGCCGCAGGCATAGAGTGCGGCGGCTCCGCACAGGAAAGCGGCCGCGGCCATAAGCCTTGATTTAGGCAGCTTTTCCAGCATATATCCTGAAATCATTACGGCTGGCAGGAAACCCAGCAGATAGCCGCCCGTGGGGCTAAGCAGCGCTGCGAAGCCGTAGTTGCCCGGCGTGAAAACGGGCAGGCCTGCAAAGCCTTCTGTCAGATAAGCCATCACAGCCAGCGCGCCTTTGCGGGGGCCAAGCGCCGCCGCGACCAGGTAGATGCCCAGAGTCTGGAGCGTAACCGGAACCGGCGTGAACGGGAGCCTCATGGAAACCTGGGCCAGAAGCGCTATTAAAAGAGAACCGCCTATTATGGCCGCGCCCGTGCGCGCCATGGACGGCGCCAGCGCGTAATTTTTTTCCTGAATCTGCTGTATTGCGGGCATTTGTACCCCCGTATGCTCGGAATCAAACTCCACCTGCTAGATTATAACTGATAAAAGGGCGAAAAAAAACCCGGATTTCTCCGGGTTTTTTCTCTTAAACTGCAGTTTCGCTCAGTTGGCTGCCGGAGCGGCATCGTTGCCGGTTATTTTAGGCCTGGCGGAATAGAGCCATTTTACGAATGTGCCCCATCCGCTGCTCTTGGCGAATGCGCTTGCCGCATACTCTTGCGCGAAGGCCTGGCCTTCCAGCGTTTCCTGGCTTATGGTGTCCAGGCGCGGAGGCAGATAGACCGAGATGCCCGTGGAATATTCATACGGGATGCCGGCGTCGTCGCCGCCGACCGAGTCGTAGGCGAGTATCATGCCTTTCAGGCTGGCGAAGAGCTTGCTGCCGCTGGCGGTTATGGCTGCCGCAGCGGGGGAATCGGCCTTCTTAAGACCTTCGTTGACCAGCATGACGAATACGCCCAGGTCGCCCATGAAGCTGGTGATATTCTGCTTGTCCTTGTCGGTAAGCAGGGTTTTGTAGCGCGGGGTCTGCAACAGGGCCTGCTGAATGGCTTTCATCACTGCCGGGTCGCCCTTGGAAGAGATGACCGTCTGGGTCCAGGCCTTGATGGCTGCATCCAGGCCTGTTGTTTTGGACGGGTCCACTATGGTGATCTGTCCGCCGGACACGCCGTGCTTCATGACCATTTTAATGCGCTCAAGGTAGCCGGCGCCAACCACGTTGGCAGCCTGAGCGGGGGAAATTCCGGGATTGGCATCCAGAGTCGCTATGGTCGAGGCATAGTCAAAGCCGACTGCGGACATCACGTCCTCGGAGGCCACTACCGCCTTGGCCTGTCCGTTCAGCTCCTCGTAAACTTCGGCTGATGACATCAGGCAGGCGTTGAAGGCCAGCACGTCCACGCCGCCCGCGGCTGAAAGTATCTGGCGCAGCTGGGGCGTGGTTATGTAGTTGCCAGTCTCGTCGTCGAACGAAATGCCCTTGCTCTTTGCCTTGGCGGGGGCCGTTTTGTGGTCAAAAAACCCGGTACCATGGTTCCAGATGGCAAGCATGTAATGCTTGGCCGGGAAGTTTGTCTTTGCCCATTTCACGAAATCAATGGCATTCTTGTAGTCGCCCATGTCGCGGAAATTGAAGGATTCGACCGCCTGAGAGCCGATTTTCTTGGGGTCCGCGTCTTTTTCAACAACGTAGCGGGCAACCGAATAGGTCTTGCCTTTGAGGAAACCGGCTTCGGCCACGACGTTCACGTTGCCGGTGGTGCCGACGGCTTCCATTTCGTTTAGATTCATGTCTGCGGCGCTGGACACGTTATTTTTGCCGTTCATGTAGACCATGACAGTCCATTCTTTCGCGGGCAGGGGCTTGATTTTGGGAGTGCTGTCCTCAAGCGCGGGCCTGGGCAGATTGACTGTCGGAATCTTTCCCAGCGATTTCGCCGCTGAACCGGCCGAGGCTAGCTGTGCGCCTGCTATGACGAGTCCGGCTGCTGCTATCAAATATCTTGTCATTTCTCTCCTCCGGAATTAACTACTATACATAGAATAATAACGCTTGGAATCCGACACAAGGAGCGTTGGGCCTATATTCAGCCTAGGCCTGCAAGCACGATTAGGGCGGCTATCAGTACGCCAACCATGCTTTCCCCGGCTATGAAGCCGGAGCTGACCGGCACCACCGTTTCCTCGGCCAAAGCCGCGCTGCGCCTTTCCAGATACAGAGCCAGCAGCGCGCCGATAAACATGGAGATGGTGTTGTTTGCGGGGGTGGTGAAAGCCAGGCCCAGCCCTGCCGCCGAGGGTATGTATTTGCGGCATTTGGGCAGGAACTTTTCAAGCAGCACGAAAACTATGCCAAGCGCCCCGCCGATGAACAGCGCCCACTGTGCCGTAGGATGCATGGTATGGAAACCCTTGGACAGCAGTTCCGCCACGCCCTTCCACGTTTGCGCCCCGGGCGCGGGCCACTGGTCGGTGCCAAGCACGTCGGCGGTGGGTATCAGCAGGCGATAAGCCGGCACCACGAAAAGCGAACCGCCCAAAACGCCCAGAAATTGCGCCCAGAACTGTTGTTTTGCGTCGGCATTCAGCAGATAGCCGCTTTTAAGGTCTGTCAGCAGGTCTGCGGAATGCAGGCCTATGCCGCCGGTGACGTTTGCAGTCATCAGGTTGGTGGTGGCGTTGCCGGGGTCCAGCACGCCGTAGGTTATCTGCGTCATTTTGCCCAATGCGCCGGTGGGGGTGGTGTCGGTTTCACCGGTGACGCGGCAGGCCACTATTGCGATGAAGAACGACATGAACACAGACAGCACGCCCATCCAGATTTTGATGCCGAAAAGGAACCATTCAAGGAATATCACAACAGGCGAGACTATGGCCAGGCCGATGAAGAACCAGGACATCGGCACTTCCTTTGTGGGTTGGCCGCCCGCGCCGAAAGCCGCGCCGACGCTTTTCACCGCTTTGGCAACAGACTTCCACTGGAAAGCGAAAGAAAGCAGGCCGCTCGTCAGTATCATGGCTGAGCCGAACCAGACGCTCCAGGCCACTATGTTCCGGTACCCCAGGGCGGGGTTCAGCACGCCCTGTTCGTAAAGCCAGGGGGCCAGTACCGCGTAGTTAACAAAAGCGCCCAGCAGCATGCTCCAGGCCGCGCGCCAGCCCATTATGGCGCCCGCGCCTACCATTATCAGGCTGGCCTCGAACGAAATCGTGTAATCAACCAGCGGCCTTCCTTTGAGTGTGATGAAAGGTATGTGTATCTTTTCCGGCAGGTTGAAGGGCATCCACTTGGCTTTCAGGTCGCGGAACAGGCCGACCAGCGCGCCAACGATACCGCCAACACCAAGCAGGCGGGCCTTTCCTGCGCCCTCGCCGCATTCGTCGTAAAGCGCCTTGAGGGTTTCGGCGGTGGCTATCCCTGTGGGAAAGCGCAACTGTTCGATGTTTATCATCTGCTGTTTCATGGGTATGGCCATCACAAGGCCCAGCATGGCTATGGTGGTTATCCACGCAAACATCTGCCAGCCGCCCATGGTCTGCCCCGTTATCATCATCAGGGCGGGGATTGCCGCCACCGTGCCGCCGCCCGTCATGTATCCTGCCGCGCTGGCCGCGGATTTTGCGGCGTTGTTTTCCAGCAGGCCGAAGGATTTTTTCACCAGCTTCAATTTCATCAGCGTGGTGAAGATGGCGAAGGACAGTATGGCCGCGGTGATGGAAACGCCCAGGCTCCAGCCGGTTTTAAGGGAAACGTAGAGGTTTGACAGGCTCATCATGCCGCCCAACAGCATGCCGGTTACCGCCGCCCTGACCGTAAGCTGGCGCGCCGGGTCAGGCGGATGGATGTGGCATTCCTGTGTTATGTGTTCCTGTATAGTCCGGTTCATTTCAGGCCTGCCTTGTGGCGGAGATTTCGCTGATTATTTCAAAACAGCGCTGTTGAGACGAAGTTTTGAGCAGGTATGCGTAATCGCCCATCACCCTGCTGTCCATGGGCATGTGGAAAACTATTTCCCCGCCGAATCGCGCGAGGACGTCCTCGTGCGTGAGCAGGTAGTCCCGGCCGTCGTAAAGCCTTGCCGTGTAGGCCGAAACGTCGTCGCCATGGGGCTTGTATTCCGGTTTGTCTCCCGCGCACATCGCGGCATAAAGGTCCCAGCAGTCTATGCCTTTTGCATGGTTTATCATGTCCAGCGTCAACACACCGGGTGGACGGGCGTTTATTTCAAGGCCGATAATCCGGCCGCCGGTTTTGAAGAACTCGATATGGAAAAAGCTTTTTTTGAGCCCGAACGACTTGAGGGCCGCCAGCCCGGCTTCTTTCAGGCCAGCCGGAAGCTCCGTACTTTTATAGCTCCAGTAGCTGAGCGGGTTGCCGCCCACTATTTCCATTATTCCGCTGCTGTATTTATGGGCTGTGTAGAACAGCGGTGTTCCGTCCTCACCCGCAAGGCCGTCGAAAGACAGCAGTTCTCGGTCCGGGGCGTCAACGAATTTTTCGATGAAATAGCTGCGGTGCGGGTTGTGTCTTTCAAAAAACTCCCGTGCTTCCTGCTCCGAGCGCAGACGGTATGTGTCCGACGCGCCCACGCCGCGGTCCGGCTTCACCACAATGTCGTTGCCGCAGGCAGAAAGAAATTCAAGCAGTTCCGGAAGAGTGCCGAGTATTTGTCCGGGGGCCACTTCCACGCCGGCCGCCGCGAAACATTCTTTCATCAGGGACTTGCGGGTGAGGCGGATAAGTTGTTCCGGGTGCACTCCCTCCACGCCGAATTTGTCGCGCAGGGCAGCATCCAGCGGCAGCCACCATTCGTTAAAAGATTCTATATAGTCCAGCTTTCCGTATTTGCCCTGAAGGTAGCCAAGGGCATCCCGCACATAGTCGAAATGCTGTCCGCCGGGGTTGCCGTTGTCGTCGTAGCAGTTTAGAGTGGTGCGGCAGTATTCTGTAAGGTCCGAGCGCAGGTTTTCGCTGAGGCTCCAGAAATCCTGGTCTCCAGCCCCGAATACGCGCAGTCCGCGTTTTTTAAGCCTGTCCGCGAAAAAGTACAGGCGCTGGGGATAGCTGGGGGAAATCATCACAAAATTTTTCATAATATCGCTCTTTTGGTTTTTTGTAATATACCATAATAGGAAATAACAGGCTTATTGAAATTTTGCCGTTCCCGGAGAATATGATGAAGAAAAAAGCTGCCGCACTGATGCTTTCAGCCGGACTGTTGCCCGCACTGTGCGGCGGCGCCGCCGCAGCGGTGTCTGCCGCCATGGCGGATTCCGCAGCGGAAAAACTTTCCGCCAAATATCCGCAAGATGCCGACCGCGCGCGTAAGGGAGTGTCTCAGACCGCCGCCCGCTGGACGCCCGCTGACGGAAGCGAACAGGAATTCGAGGCTTTCTGCCTGTCGAATTTCTACGTAGGGGAGGATTTGGACAGGCTGTTCCAGCGTTTTGACTCCAAGATGGAGAAGATAAAGGGCCACAATACCGCGCTGGAGATAGACTTGCACCGTGAAGTGGAGGTTGATACCGGCGCGCTGCTGCCAGCGGACACTCTTTTTGCGGCCTACAGCCCGTCTGTTAACGTGGTGGACGATATGTTCACCACCAAGCTGGCTTTTGTTGCTTTGCTGAATTTTCCGCTGACTTCTCTGGAACAAAAGCTGTCGGACGGACCCTCCTGGTCCCGCAAGGACTGGGCCCAGACCCGTCTTGCGGAGAAGTTCGAGTTCCGCGTTCCCGCTTCCGAAGGCCAGCGCATCTCCGCTGCCGGGGCCGATGCTTCGGCCTACATCAACGACTACAACATTTTCATGGACAGGGTGGTTGATGCTTCCGGCAAGTCGCCGTTCCGGCCCGGACTGTCGCTGATTTCGCACTGGGGACTGCGCGACGAGCTTATAGCCATGTATTCCAAGCCCGCTGAAAACCTGCCCAGGCAGGAGATAATTTACTCCATAATGGAGCGCATAATAGCCCAGGAAATACCCCTGCAGGTAATCAACAGCAGCGCGGCTTATTGGAACCCTGCGTCAAACACAGTTGACGGCAAACCTGCCCAGGCTGAGCCGGACACCCGTTACGCGAAATGGCTGGCCATGTTTTCGGCCATCAAGGATGCAGACCAGTATTACTCTTCGCTTCCCAGCCATATGGCGCGCACTTTCAACCGCGATATGCAGATATCCGAGGAGCAGGGCGAAAAATTGTTGCTGGACCTGCTGAATGCCCCGGAGGGAAAACTGGCGGCCAAAGCCATACAAAAGCGCCTGGGAAGGAAACTGCGTCCCTTCGATATCTGGTACGACGGTTTCCGCGCGCGGCCCATGCTTTCTAATGAAGAACTGGACGCGATGATAGGAAAGACTTATCCCAGCGTCGCGGTATTCCAGACTTCGTTGCCCGGAATCCTTTCGCAGTTCGGCTTCAGCCAGGACAAGGCCTGGTTCCTTTCCTCCCGCATACAGGTGGACCCGGGACGCGGCGGCGGCCACGCCTATTCCGCGGAGATGCGCGGCGAAAAGGCTCACCTGCGGGCCAGGTTCCCTGAAGGGAAGCTGGACGCGCAGAATTTCTCAGTCGCCATGCACGAACTGGGCCACACCGTAGAGCAGACGTTTTCGCTGTACAACATGGACTATTCCATGCTGAACGGAGTGCCTAATTCGGCCCTCAGCGAGGCTTTCGCCTTCATTTTCGAGGGCAAGACCTACGATATACTGGGAGTGAAACCCGATGGGCAGGACCTGCACGCCTTGGACATGTTCTGGAACGCGCGCGAAATAGCCGGCGTGGCACTGGTGGACCTTTATTCCTGGCGCTGGCTTTACGAGAATCCGCAGGCCACGCCTGCGGAACTGAAACAGGCCGTGACCGGGATAGCGTCGGACGTATGGAAGAAATACTATGCGCCGGTGCTGGGCGTAAAAGACAGCCAGGTTTTTGCCATCTATTCGCATTTGGTCATGTATTCGCTGTACCTGCCTAATTATCCGGTGGGGTATCTGGCCGCCGCGCAGATCCAGGAGTACATGAAAGGCCGAGAGTTCGGGCCTGAGATGGAGCGCATGTGTTCCACAGGAAACGTCACCCCGTCCTTGTGGATGCGCAAGGCGGTGGGGGAAGACATTTCGGCTCAGCCGCTTATACGGGCCGCCGCGTCAGCGCTGAAAAACCTGAAGTAGCGGAAGAACCGCTTGAAGATGGGCCCGCGCCTATGCGCGGGCCTTTTCTTTTATTGTATTTTGACGCCGCGCAGGAAGCGGGCGCAGTCTTCAGGCAGCACATTGTTCGCGTGCATGCCGCTTCCCAGCACGAACCCGGAGGCCTGGTTCAGGCGCGGAAGCAGGAAGCAGTACCAGTGATATGATTCCACGGCCCCAAGGTTCATCGGAAAAGACTCTATTACCAGGTTGTAGGCCGGGTTGCCCAGGCCGTGATAGAACTTCAGCAGAAGGGTTTTAAGGTGCAAGGCAAGGTCGGCTATTTCCTCGTCTGATATGGCGCCGAATGAGGAGGCGTGGCGCTTGGGCAGTATCCAGAGATGGAAGGGCTCAAGCGAGGCGTAAGGCACGAATGAGGAAAAATATTCGGTGTCCAGCAGTGCCCGGCTGCCGTCGTCCATTTCCATGCGGCGCATCTTGCAGAAAACGCATTCGCCGGTGGCGTTGTAATAGCCCAGCGCGTTGCGCTGCTTTACCTTGACCTCTTCGGTCACTACAGGCAGGGTCATCAGTTCGGTGCACTGGTGGGGCACGAAAGCGTTAGCGAATATGCCGCAGTTGCGGACCAGCACAAGCAAAGGGGTGCTCAGGGACATGTTCACCACAAAACGGCTGCGGTAGGCCGCCAGCATGGTTTTGTAGCGGGCCACAGTGTAGAAGGCCGGAATGCGGCTGTGCAGCGGCGAATCCACTATTATTTCATGCACGCCTTTTCCTGGCATAGCCTTGTAACCGGGCAGTTTTACGCTGGGAGATTTTGCGGCATCGGATAGGAGCGGCCTGGGATGCTGGTAGGCGATTACCGGAGCCTCGCCCTCCACGGGAAACGAGGCCAGGGGTTTGAGAATCTTGTCGGCACTGCAGTAGGGGCAGCCGGGCACCTTGTCCGGACCAGGAGGCTGCATTTTCTGTACGAAATCCTCGGGCCTCTGCAGATTGTTCAAATCAAGCAGGACAAGTTCTCTGGTGGCGAGGTTTTCGCGTATTTCCATATAAAATATCCGGCACTTGCCGGGAGAGGCAGTTTATCTTAACACTTTTGGGCTGCCGTCTTCACTGTGGCGAGTCTTGCTGCCACACGGGTATGGCGAAGGAGAAAATGCTTCCTTTTCCGAATTCGCTCTCAACCCAGATGGCCCCGTTGTGCATTTCGACGAATTTGCGGCACAGGCTAAGGCCCAGGCCGGTGCCCTGGTATTCCCTGTCGTTGCTCGCGTCCAACTGCATGAACGGCTGGAAAAGCTTGCGGACGTCTTCGGGTTTTATGCCTACGCCTCTGTCCGAGACCGACACCACTATGTATTCGTTGCCGTGGGCGAGCTTCGAGCGGGCAGTGTCCGACAGCCTGGAAAGGTCTGCGGTCTTGCGCGCGCTTACGGCCACTTTCCCGCCGGAGGCGGAGAATTTGACGGCGTTGCTGAGCAGGTTGAAGACTATCTGCCTGATTTTCCGTTGGTCCGCGAACAGCGCGATGTCCGCCTCCGAATCTATGTCTAAATCCATGCTGATATGAGCTTTGGCGCATTGTTCGCCAAAAAGCCGCAGTGATTCTTCGAGCAGGTTTTTAAGGTGGAATTTGGAGAAGGAAAGTTCCATTTTGCCGGATTCCACTTTGGCCAGGTCCAGAATGTCGTTAATCAGGCTCAGCAGATGGTGCGCGCTCTGCTTTATATAGGTGGCGTATTGAATCTGCTTTTCGTTCAGCGGGCCGAACATTTGTTCTTTCAGTATATCCGTTGAACTGATTACCACGTTCAGCGGGGTGCGCAACTCATGGCTCATGTTGGCCAGGAAGGCTGATTTGGCGGTGTTCGCGGCTTCGGCGGTCTTTCGTGCTTGTTCTGCTTCGGCTTGGCGCAGGCGAAGTTCCTTGGTGCGTTCGTCTATCCTGCGCTCAAGCGATTCCAGCAGGGTCACGTTTTCCAGCGCGGTGGCTATCTGGTTGCAGTAGATTTCAAATATCTCCGTCTGCTGAAGGGTGAAATGGCGAGGGCTGCAGCTAAGCAGCGTCAGAACGCCGGCCACCTGCCCGTTTTTGAAAGTGATTGTAACCACGAGGGCGGACTGTACGCCCATGTTCCTGGCCCGTTTTTCCCATTCCGGGAATTGCGGCTCCTGTCCCACTTCCGGCAGCAGCACGTGATTTTTTGTGTTCAAGGCCGCGGCGGTGGGGGGGGAGGGAAGATTATCCTCGTGGAAGCGGGCGCAGGCCTCCGGGGTCTGGTTCGGGAGCTTGCCTGCGTTGCAGGCCGAGGAGAATGTCCTGCCGTCCTCGTGCAGCATGTCCATCCACACGAAATCCACGCCTCCTATGGCCGCAGCATAGGCGCAGACGTTGTCGTAGACGTCCTGGCGTCTTGTCATCTTCACTATGGCGTTGGAGGCGTGGTTCAGCTCCAGAAGCTGCATGTTCTGCGAGAAAAGTTTGTCCGCATTGCTTTTCTGGCGCGTTATGTCCACCGCCGAACCCATCATATATGCCGGTCTGGCGTCCTCGTCTTTCACAACGCTTATGGAGACGTGTGCGTGGAAAGGCTTGCTGTTCTTGGCATAGCCCAGCACTTCGCCTATCCAGGCGTCGGCCGGATGTTCGCCGAGAACCGTCTCGAGGGCGGTTTCGGCGGCCAGAAACTGCAGTACATGCTTGCCGGTCACTTCGGCCGCTCCGGAGTATCCGCACATCTCGGCAAAGGCCTTGTTGGCGTAGGTTATGGCACCCTTCATGTCGAAGAGAAAAATGCCGCTTATGGATGATTCCACCGCCCTGACGTTTCGCAGAAGGCGGTCTCGCATGGCATAGGCTTCGGTCACATCCCGGAACACCAGCACCACGCCGATAATTTCCCCTCGTTCATTTCTTATCGGGGCGCCGCTGTCGGCTATGGCGCGGCGGGCTCCGTCGCGGGCAATAAGGATGGTGTGGTTGGAAAGGCTGATGACCCCGCCTGTGCGTATTGCTTTCTCAGCGGGGTTTTCGCAGTTGACGAGCGTTTTTTCGTCTATTATGTTGAACACTTCGGCCAGCGGGCGCATTTTGGCCGCATTTTCCGGCCACGCTGTCAGGTGCTCCGCTTCCCGGTTCATCATCACTATTCGGCATTGCGCATCGGTGACGATAACGCCGTCTCCTATGCTGCGCAATGTCGTCAGCAGCCTTTCCTTTTCATGGAACAGCGCCTCTTCCGCCTGCGCCCGCTCTATCCTGGCTAGTGTGTGCGCGAATTGCGCGGCCACTGCGGACGCGAACTGCACTTCATCTGGCTGCCACGCGTGCGACGGCCCAACATGCTCAAAACATGCCACTCCCAACTGCGCGCCTCCAATCTTGACACGTATGTCCAGCATTGAGGTTATCCCATTGGGAACAAGATAATCTTTGGAAAATTCCGATGTCCTGGGATCAGTATTCGCGTCATCGGCATTTATGTATGCGGAAGCATTCATGCTTTCGAAATACCGGGGATAGTGTTTCATTTCAATCGTTTCGCCGGAAGAATGCCTGTTGGGAGATGCTTCGTAGAGGTCGCAGCAGACTAGTTTCCCCGCCTGCATGTCGCTCAGCCAGAGGCTGGCACGCTGCACCGAAAGTGCTTTGGAGGCCAGTTCCGTGATGTGCTTTATGGTGCTTTCCCTGTCTTTGAGTGTGGCCGAGGCGGTGATGTCGGAAACGGCCGAGAGAGCTTCCTTCTGTCGCTCTATTCTTGAGGTATAAGAGTTTTTTCGTGCTTCTTCCTGCTTGAGCGCTGTGATATCCCGCATGGTGGACAGGACTTCTACCCTGTCCGCAAGTTCAAGCCTTGCCAGGGAAACCAGCGCTTGCCACCTGCTGCCATCGGGCCTGACGTGCTCCCATTCGAAAGAGGCGAAGCCCGTAGTGAGCGCTGTTTCGAGCATGGCTTTAGCTTTTTGGTCCGAGGGGGTTCCGTCCGGCTGAATTTCAGGGGAGAGATTCCAGGGGTTCTGGTTGATGAACTGCGGGGCTCCCGCCGCGCCGAAAAGTTTTATCGCCGCCGGGTTTGCATCCGTGAAGCGCCATGACGGCGGAGAAAGGGTGGCTATTGCATCCTGCGATGACTCGTAGAGGCGGCGGTATTTTTCTTCGGTTATATGGAGTTCGCGCTCTTTTGCTTTTTGCGCGGAGAGATCCGTAAAAACCCCTATGATCCAGTTTGACGGGTGGCGCCTGAACAGGGAGCTTTTTATCAGGACAGGGACGCGCCGGCCGTCTTTTGTCTGTATGAAAGTTTCAGATTTTGTGGTTTGACCCACGATGTGCTTTTGAAACTCCGCCATCACCTCTGCGACAATGTCTTGCGGATGCAGTTGTGGGGCGCTCATTTTCAGGAGTTCGTCCCGCGAGTATCCTGTGAGGGCTTCGGCTTTTTTGTTGCAGTCTATAATCTGTCGTGAGGTGGTGTCCATCACAAACATAGCATCCGCATATTCCGAGAAAATGAGCGCGTGCCGCATCTCCGAGTCCTGGCATAGTGCCGGGTAGCGGCCTGAATCCAGGGCCGGGTGATGTTTGTGGGGAGCGGGGGAGGGCCAAAGCCTGCCTAGGGCCAGAATAAACATAGCGCCGACGAGGGCCGAGGCTGAAATGGAAATCAGAAGGGCTGTCCCGGCCCAGTTCAACAACATCAGCGCGGACGCAAAAGCCGCAATGCCGGATGCGGACAACGCTATCCGCTTTTTAATCGCGCGGCTTAAGCCCTGGTCAGTATCTGCACTGTTGTCAAATATGGTCAAACGGCATCCCCCAAAATGCTGTCTATTGGCGCCTGGCGGCGGCTTGGTGCTTCCCCGTTGGAAATTCTACAATATCTGGCCGCGTCTTATGCATGCAATAACTGTTATTTACGAGGATGACGCCCTTCTGGCGGTCTCGAAGCCGGAGGGCGTGCCTACCATTCCGTCAGTGCGGGGCGGCATTTCGGCGCTTGAGCTGCTTGAGTCCGAACGCGGACGGAAACTGTTTGTCGTTCATCGGCTCGACAAAGCGGTCAGCGGCGCGCTTATATTCGCCAAAACCGCGGATTCTCACCGCACGCTCAACAGAATTTTCATGGAAAGGACGGCCGACAAATTCTACGCGGCAATTCTGTGCGGACATCCCCGCGCCGAATCCGGCCTGATTGACGCGCCTTTGCGCCAGTTCGGTTCCGGACGCACCGGCGTGGACCTTGAAAAAGGCAAACCCTGCCGTACGGAATATCAGCTTCTTGGCGCAGAGGGGGATTTCTCGCTTGTCCGTGTGCGCCTGATAACAGGGCGGCGCCACCAGATACGGGCGCATTTTTTCAGCGAGGGGGCTCCTATAGCCGGGGATTTGCGTTACGGGGACAGGGCCGGACAGTCCTGTTTCCCGCGCCTTTTGCTCCACTCCTGGCGCATCCGCTTCAACCACGGCGGCACTCCGCTGGAAATAACCGCGCCCCTGCCGGAAAGCTTCCTGGCCGGGGCGCGCGAACTGGGGCTGGGTTCTTATCTGGAGAGTTTTTAGTTCTTATCCACCAGCAGCGTCTGGGTGGGGTAAGCCAGTTTGATTCCGCGCGCCGCCAGCGCGTCCATTATTTTGAGGTTTATTTCCTGCTGCTTATCCATATATATATTGTAGTCCGGCGATTCCACATAGTAGACCGTCTCGTAAATCAGGCTGAAATCCCCGTAAGAGGCGAAGTGCGATCTGTCCAGCGTGACGCCCGGCACGCCTTTGACTGTGCTTTCCAGCAGTCCTGTCATCTGTGCGGCCTTTTCCTGCGGGGTGTCCTTTGTAATCCCGACATTGAAGACGACGCGGCGGCGCCTCATGCTCTTGTAGTTGCGCAGGCGGCTTTCCACCAGGTCGCTGTTGGGGCAGATTATCTCTTCACCGGAAAGGCTGCGTATCCTGGTGGTCTTAAGGCCGATATATTCGATGGTCCCCATATAGTCGTTGGCGACCACGAAGTCGCCGACCTCATAAGGCTTGTCGAATAAAATCGCGAAATAGCTGAATACGTCCTTGAGGACGGTCTGCGCGGCAAGAGCCACGGCCACGCCGCCTATGCCCATGCCGGTCATCAGCGCGCCTATTTTTACCCCCAGGTTGTCCAGCACCAGTATGGCGCCGAAAGCCCAGATAATTGCCTGCGCTATCACGACAATTCCGTTGAACTGCTTCTGCTGCACGTTGTTGGTCTTGTTCTTGAAAAGATATTCCTTCACCATGTGGGCGACGGAATCGGATATCACGCTGATGATAAGCAGGGACAGCGCTACTCTGGCCGCCACGTTGATGACATGAGAGGTGCTTTCGCTAAGATGCAGGTACTTGCTGCTGAAAATAAGGGCCAGGAAATAGAAGTAGAGATAAACGCGCTTTTCGAACAGTTCTATCAGGAAATCGTCCAGGTCGGTTTCCGTTTTGCTGGCAAGCACTTTCAGTTTAGCCAGCACAGACTTCTTGAATACCATCAGCAGCAGGGTGGCGAACAGGAAAATGGCCAGGAACAGCAGCCAGTCCTGGATGGTGTTGTTATACACTGTATAATTAAGCAGCGAGCTGTATTTCATAATTTCTCCGCAATTCGTAGCCCCGGTTCCAGTTCCGGAAGAATCCAGCTTCCGGAAACTTTATCTGGAAAATTCCAAAGAATGAGTATATAATAGTAAATTAAGCCGGGGGGAGTTGTTGGCCGGGGGCTTGATATTTGAATATGCCTAGCTGAGAGGACGGGTTATGCCGCACGATTGGAATGAATATCTCGAAACCGGATATGAGGAAATAGACAAACAGCATCGGGAATTATTCGCCCGCGTGCATAAGTATGTGCGCGCAATTTCAGATGAGCGCGGCGACGAGGAAATAGACCAGCTGTTCAAGTTCCTCAAGGACTACGTTTCCTATCATTTTTCCACGGAAGAGGCGCTTCTGGCCTCAAAATCTTACCCTGACCTTCCCAAGCACCACAGCCAGCACGTCTATTTCCTGAAGCGCTTCCAGGAACTTTACCGCGAGTACGAGACCGGTCAGATAACCGAACACCTGAAACTTGCCCTGCACAAGGAAGTCGTGGGCTGGCTTATGAACCATGTCGCAAGAACCGACAAGGAATGGGTGACGTACTTCCAGACCCAGTCAAGTCCGAATGCGGGAGGAAGCGAGCCGCGCCGCTGCCCCAAATGCGGCAAGCCTGCGTCGGCGGGCAAATTCTGCAATTTCTGCGGCACCAACCTGGACGAGAAACTTTGCCCCAAGTGCGGCGCCAAGGCGGAAGGGAAGTTCTGCGGAGTTTGCGGCGCCCAGCTTGCCGCGAATGTCCGTTGCCCGGACTGCGGGGCCACACTTGCCCCTGACGTAAAGTTCTGCACCGGCTGCGGAAGGAAGATGTAGCCGGGGCGCGGGGTCAACGCTTCAGAATGTCTGTCTCCAGCCACTTGCCGGAGCGGATTCTCATCCACAGCACAGCCGCCAGCGCGGACACATAAAAAGCGGCCCACCACCAGATAACCTGCAGCGACGCATGCCCCGCATGGGTTAGATAGTAAATCCCCGGCACGAAAATCAGCCAGGCGCACACCAGCGCCACCGTCATCTGGAAACGGGTGTCGCCCGCGCCGCGCAGCGCGTCCCCGAAAATGATTCCCACCGCGTCAAACAGTATGAAGACGGCCAGCATCTTCATCAGCGAACGGCTGGCTTCAAGTATCGCCGCGTAATCCGGCGAATTGGGCTGGCCGAACATATCCACCAGCGCGTGCGGAAAAAGCACGAATATCAGGCTCAGGGTTAGCGCGTATGAAACGGCGATTTTCATGCCGGTGTATGCCACTGTTTCGGCCACTTCGCGCTTCCTGGCCCCTATGTACTGGCCTGTAAGCGTGAGCGTGGCCATGCCCAGCCCTATGACAGGCATGAAAGCCAGCGAGTTTATCGACGCTATCACGTTGTTGGCCGCCAGCGATATCTTGTCCATATTCCCGACCAGAAAGATGAAGACGGTGAAGGACGCTACGTCCAGCATGAAACCTATGCCGTTTGGCATTCCGTACTTCAGCAGCCTAAGGAAAAGCGGCCTGTCAAGCCGGGCCAGTTGGAGCGTGCGGTATTTTTTACGGTTTTTCGGGGTCAGAATCAGCGTTATGTAGGCGAGGGCCATCGCAGTCTGTCCGGCGAGGAAGGAGTACGCCGCGCCCTCTATGCCCAGTTCCGGCAGCGGGCCTACCCCGAACACCAGCAGCCAGGTCAGCAGCACGTTCAGCAGGTTGCTGGCAATGTTTACCAGCATGGTCACTTTTGTTTTGGACCTACCGACGAAGAACGCGGCCAGCGCCGCGTTCAGTATCGAAAGGCCGCCGCCGCAGTTCAGGATGAGAAAGTAGCGTTCCTCCAGTATTTTTACCGAAGGCGCGTGGCCGGAGGCGTTTATAATCCACAGCCCTGCCGGAGTGAGGAACAGGAGCAGTATCCATGCCAGCAATGAAAGCCATACCCCCTGCCACAGCGACAGCGTGACCTTTGATGGGAGTTTCCGCCCGTGGTATTGGGCCACGAATGCGTTGGTGTAAGAAGCCGTGCCCATGAAAAAACAGCCGAAGGAAAACGCCAGTATGCCGGCCGGAACGCAGGCCGCCAGCGCGTCGGAGCTGTAGCGCGAGAGGAAAACACGGTTCACAAACTGCATTATTGTAGCCGACGCCGTTGACAGAATCAGCGGGTAGGCCAGGTTCAGCAGTTCGCGCGGCGAGCCGGGGGCCGGTTTATTCATCAGATTAGGATAGCAAAATGCCCCGCGGCGGAGATTGACCTCCGTCAGGCTTTCTGCAGATAAAGAGGTTCAGCGCTGGTTGGGGTCCAGTTCCCTGATATAGGCCATGAGCTCCGACGCCAGCGGCGAGTGCAGGTTCACCGCCGAATAGTCCAGCACGAGGTTGTTCAGGTATTGCAGTACCAGCGTGTTCCTGAATGTGCGCCCCGGAAGTATGCCGGCGAAAAACGCGCCCTCCAGTTCCAGCGCTTCGGACAGGGCCGGTGTGCGCGGGTCTTCAAGGTCAAGGTAAAGCAGTATGCTTTCCGCTTTTCTAAGGCACAGCCTCCGCAACAGCTGTTTTACCTGTTCGTGGCAGTCCGGGGCCGGGCGGCGGACGGTTATTGCGGCGCAACGGTCCTGTTCGAGATACTCCGCATCCAGAATGGTAGCTTCGTATTTCTTTGCCGGCGCGTCAATGCCCGGCGTTTCAAAAGCGGCAGTCACTCCTATGTTCTGGAAAAGTTTGGCCAACATGGCCTTATGCTTTTCGGGAGCGAACAGACGTACCGCGGACGGTAGCCGCAGATATTTGAAAAGCAGAAGCAGCGTTTCCCTTTCCTTTACGCTGGTTTTTATCCGGCGGAAATCCGAAGAAAGCGCCAGCCCCATGAAAAGCGCGCATTCGCGGAGGCCGCCTTTCTGCGCCGCTTTTTGAGATGAGGTGTGCGAGGTCACGGCCTCCACGTACAGGCCGGTGAGGCCAAGCGAGGGAGCGGTAGCGTAGATTTTATCCAGTATCTTTTCGCTGATTCCCTGCCCCCGGCAGCGGCAATCCACTGCGGCCGCGCCCATTTCCGCGCTGGTGGAATCCCGGCGCAGGTCCATGAGCGCGGTGTGGCCCAGCAGTTGGCCGTCTGTCGCGGCGGCCACAAAAGGGAGCAGTTCGCCGCGCCTGTGCATGGCGGCTATGCGTTCCGGAAAATAGAGGTTGGTGTTGTGGTAGGAATAGCCGTAGGAATTGTACAGCAGGCGTGAAAGTTTTATCTCCTCGCCTTCCCGGAGCTGGCGTATTTCAAGGTTTTGCACGGTCTGCGGCTGTATGTCGGCCTGGGCCTGTTCTGGAATCTGTTCGATGTGCCCGCCGGTCACATACTTGACCATACGCACTTCCTTGCCGTCCTTGCCGTTGTTGAGCAGGTGCACCTCGTCCATGGAGTTTTCAACCAACAGCATGCCGAGGTGTTCCTGCGACTGCCTGCCGTGTCCCAGCAGTTCGGCTTCCGTAATGGGCAGTCCCATGTCTTTTACCGATATGGTCAGCGCGGCAGAACTGAAGGACAGCACTACCGTGAACGTCCCCGCCTCGTCCGGCGCGTAGGCGTGCTGAACGGCGTTGGCGGCTGTTTCCTCCACTACCAGCCCTGCGCTTTTTGCATCCTGGTCGGAAAACCCGCGGGCCAGCACGGCCTGTTCCACGAACAGGGCCAGGGCCCCCAGATACCGGCCGTCGCAGGGCAGGGTCAGGGTAATGGGGTTATTGTTTTGGGCTGGTTGCATTGGAGGTTTCTCCGTGCTAGTTTCAGGCTGTCCCTCAGCATCAGCAGGGCCAGCGCCATGGAAAACAGGCAGGCTACGGCTCCCGCTGCGTATGCGCGGCCGAAGGCCCCGGCCAGTTCCACCCTGGGCAATGCCGACAGATACTGCACGGTGGCCTGGTGCGAGGGAAGTTTCCAGACGAAAGCCGTTTCCATGAAAAGCACGCCCAGTATCATGCCGAGATTGGCCATGGTGTTGTATATCCCGGCCGCGGTTCCCTGGTCAGTGCCTTTATTTCCGCGCATGGCGAAGGCGTTGTTTGGGGCCAGCGTAAAGGAATAAGAAGCGGCCAGCCACACAAGCCATATCAGTCCCGCCGCATGCCCGCCGGTTTTGAGCACCAGCGGGAACAGCAGAGCCGCCAGCGCGCCGGAGGCCATTCCCGCCGTGCACAGGAGCGGGGGATTAACCCTGTCGGCCATGCGCCCGGCCAGCGGCGCGAAGATTATGTAGGCAACCGAGTAAACCATCATGCAAAGCCCGGCCTGCGCCGTGCTTAGGCCCCGGTACAGCACAAGGTAGAACGGAAAGAAAAAGTTGGAGCCTGTCAGCAGCATGTAGGCAAAGAACTGTGCGACGCTGGCATGCAGGAAAACCTTGTTTTTGAAGACGGCGGACTTGAAAAGCGGCCGGGCGGCTGTTTTATCGTAATGCAGGAACAAGAGCGCCGCGACGGCGGCGGCGGTAAACGAGAGCGCGGTGGCCGGCGAATGCCAGCCGTAGTATTTTGCCGCGTTCAGGCCCAGCACCAGCGCCGACAGCGCGGCGAATATGCTCAGCGCCCCTGATACCTCAAGCTGATGCCCGTCGCTGTCGGCCCCTTTCTGGTTCGGAAGGGCGCGGTTAAGCGTCAGTATCGCCGCCACGGCTACGGGAGGCGTCGCCATAAAGGCCCAGCGCCAGGACAGCAGTTGGGTGATGAAGCCGCCCAGTGGCGCCCCAGTCAGCATGCCAAGCGCGGCGGCGGTTGAGACGGTGGCGAAAGCTCTGCCGGTCTTTTCCCTGGGCATATATGCCGCCACTATGGCAAAGCCCATTGCCTGCAATATCGCCGAGCCTAACCCCTGTACGGCGCGCGCCGCCACCAGAAATGAAAAGCTTGGTGCAAAGGCGCAAGCCAGGGAACTGAAAATCGAAATGGCGTAGCCCCATTTGAAAAGGCGCACCAGCCCTATCTTGTCTCCTATTTTCCCGGCCAGTATCAGCGCGCTGGTGCTGGTGAGCAGGTTTGCCACTACAATTGCCGAGGCCTTGGTGGTGCCAATGTCGAACTGTGCCGCTATGGACGGCAGCGAGATGTTAACCACGTGGCTGTCCAGCCTGGACAGGTAAGAGGCGCAGGCTGTGGCCAGCAAGACCAGCGTTGTGTCCGGTTTATGCGGGGCCGCTGTCGTCATAGTGTCTTTCATGGGCGGAGTATCAATTGAACCATAATAGCGGCTTGCGCATAAATAGTCTTTATATAATTGATATAATTCAACTACTCAAAATACGCGGGAGGGCTGTGGTGACATCGCTCAGAAACCTCATTCTTTCAGTAGCGGCAAGCGTTTGCTTGTCCCATACGGCGGCCGCCGAGCCGCTTATAGTGTCCGGTTCCACCCTTACTTTGCAGGACTGCGTTTCCATAGCTCTTTCCAACGACCCGGACATCAAATCCCTGCGCTATACCGCCCAGGCGGAACATGACGCGATGCGCCAGCAGCTCTCGTCCTATTTGCCGGGCGTGTCCGCTTCCGCGTCCTATCTTTCCAATCATGCCGTGCAGCAGAATGTGAACGATGCGGCGGCCTCCTCCTTCTGGACCTACGACGGCAAAAGCGCCGGTCTGTCCCTCCAGCAGCTGATTTTCGACTTCGGCAAGACCCCGGCTAAAATAGCCGCCGGGCAGGCCGGAGAGCGTTCCGCGCGCTTCAACGTGGAGAACCAGGTGGTAAACGTGGTCAATACGGTAAAGCAGGCCTATCATGGGCTGGTGCTGTCCAAGCTTGCGCTTGAACTGAGCGACGAGATAGTGCGCCAGTATCGTCTTAACCTTATGTACGCCAAGGCGCATTATCAGGCCAAGGTACGGCCAAAGTATGACGTCACCAAGGCCGAGGCGGACCTGAGCAATTCCCAGCTTGACCGCATCAAGGCGGCCAACAACCTGCAACTGGCCAAGGCCTATCTGAATAACAGTATGAACCTGGTGGACGCGCCTGACTACGAGGTGCAGGAAAGCACCGATTTCGTGGTTTATCCCGCAGTGCTGGACGACGTGGTCGCGGCTTCGTATGCGCAGAACCCGCAGCTCCTGTCCTATGTGGCTCAGGCCGAAGCCCTGCTTTCGGAACTGAAGGCGTCGCGCCGCGACCTTTACCCTTCGTTAAGCGGCAACGCGGGTTATAATTTCAGCGGCAGCCGTTCTCCGCTGTCGCAGGGGTGGAACGCGGGGCTTACGCTTTCCGCTGACGTCTTTACCGGCCTGCGCAAGAGCGCCAAGGTTTCCGAGCAGGAAAACCGCTTCGCCGCGCTGCGCTACGATATCGATTCGCTGAAACTGCAGATTTATCTGACGGCAAAACAAGCCTATCTTAACCTGGAGAAGGCGCACCAGTCCTATATCACCGCCACAGACCAGGTCAAGCAGGCCATGGAAAATCTGCAAATAGCGACTTTGCGCTACAAGACCGGGCTGGGCTCCCCTATGGAGCTTTCCGACGCCACGGTGATGTACAACACGGCCAAGCTGTCGCTCCTGCAGTCGCTGTACGACTATAGGATAGCCAGGGCTGACCTTGAAAAAGTTATGGGGAGCAAACAATGAAAAAGTACCTGTTTTTATCCGCCGCGCTGATTCTGTCCTGCGCCTGCCATAAAAAAACCGCGCAGGAAAACTCGCAGGCCGTGCCAGTTTCCGTGGCAAAGGCTCAGAGCAAGACCATGCCCGTTTCCATATCGGCCACCGGCACGGTCATGCCTATAGACAAGGTGAGCGTGGCCTCGCAGGTGGACGGCACGCTTAAGAAGATTTACATCAAGGAAGGCCAGCATGTGACTAAGGGCGACCCCATCATGCTCATAGACCCGGCCCCTTATCAGCAGAAATACGAGCAGGTGAAGGCCCAGTTGGCGCAGGACATCGATTCCATGAACTTCGCCAAAATACAGGCCCAGCGTTACGCTGAACTGGTCAGCCAGGGCGCGGCGGCCCAGTCCGACGCGGACCAGACCGAGACCAACTACAAAACGGCGCGCGGCAAGGTGGCGGCCGACCAAGCCGCCCTGGCGCAGGCGAAGATAGACCTGGGCTATACCAGCATCACGGCCCCGCTTACGGGCAAGGCCGGCGGTTTCCTGGTGAACGAAGGCGCGGTGGTTAAGAAGAGCGACACCGTCCTGCTTGTGATAAACCAGGTGGACCCGATATACGTGCAGTTCGCCGTCCCGGAAAAATACCTGGCGCAGGTCAGTTCGGCCAACGCTTCTGCCCCGCTTGACGTGACAGCCACTCCTCCGGGCGCGCAGCCCCAGCAGGGCAAGCTTGCTTTCATAGACAACGCCGTGAACCAGGACACCGGCATGATAATGCTCAAGGGCACTTTCTCCAACACGCAGCAGAGCCTCTGGCCGGGGCAGTTCGCGGCCGTGGTGCTTACGCTGGGCATGCAGGACGGCGCCGTTGTGGTGCCGCCCACGGCGATACAGTCCAGCCAGGACGGTTCGTCCGTATTCGTGCTGAACCCGGACAACACCGTGTCTTTGCGCAAGGTTGAGGTGGACAGGGTCGTGGGCCAGGACTGCATAATAAGCTCGGGCCTCAAAGCCGGCGAAACCGCGGTGACCGACGGCCAGATGCTGCTCAGGGAAGGTTCGCAGGTGCAGATAAAGACCCAGGACGCGGAGTAAAACACATGCACATTTCCGGGCTGTGGATTAAAAGGCCGGTCATGACCGTGCTGGTCATGACCGTCATACTGTTCTTCGGCATACTCAGCTACAAAAAGCTTCCAATCAACAACCTCCCCACTGTGGACTTCCCCGTCATAGTGGTGAACGCTTCGCTGCCGGGCGCCACGCCCGAAACCATGGCCGCCACAGTGGCCACGCCGCTGGAAAAGCAGTTTGCGGCGATAAACGGCCTGCAGTCGATGACCAGCAAAAGCATGCAGGGCTCCACAGAGGTGGTGCTGATGTTTTCGCTGGACAGGAACATAGACTCGGCCGCGCTTGACGTCAACACCGCCATAGCCGCCGCCTCCCAGTTCCTGCCCACAAACCTGCCGTCGCAGCCCACCTACAGCAAGGTGAACCCGGCCGACACTCCGATACTTTATTTCGCGCTTACCTCGGACACCCTGCCCATGTCGCAGGTCAACGAATACGCCGAGACCACGCTGACGCAGTATTTCTCCTCGGTCGAGGGCGTGGCGCAGGTGCAGATTTACGGCTCGCAGAAATACGCCGTCCGAGTGCAGGTGGACCCTAACAAGCTTTTCGGCAAGTCGATGGACCTTAACGACGTGAAACAGGCTGTTTCCGCCGGTAACGTGGACCTGCCCGGCGGCCTGATAGACGGCTCCAACCAGTCCTACACCGTGGAGACCAAAGGGCAGCTGACGAACGCCCAGGCCTATACGGACCTGGTGGTGCGCTACCAGAACGGCTACCCGGTCAAGGTAAAGGACATCGGCACGGCCACGGACAGCGTGCAGTACGACAAGTCAGTCGCCCGCTATGCCGACCATAAGCGTGACGCCCAGACCATCATCATGGCCATACGCAAGCAGCCCGGCACCAACGCCGTGCAGGTGGCCAAGAAGGTGCAGGACCTGCTGCCCAAGCTGCGCACCATAATTCCGCCTTCGGTGGAAATCATCAAGATTTACGACCAGTCCGACTATATAGAGGAATCAATCAACGACGTGCAGTTCACGCTGCTGCTCACCATAGCGCTGGTGGTGGGCGTCATTTTCCTGTTCCTGCGCTCGGCCAAGGCCACGATAATACCCAGCATTGTGGTGCCGCTGTCGCTGGTGGCCACGTTCGCGGTCATGTACGTGCTCGGCTTCAGTCTCAACAACCTGTCGCTGATGGCTCTCACGCTTTCCGTGGGATTCGTGGTGGACGACGCCGTGGTGATGCTTGAAAACATAGTGCGCCGCATGGAGGAGGGGGAAGACGCGCTGGAAGCGGCCATGAACGGCTCCAAGGAAATAGAGTTCACCATCATTTCCATGACGCTGTCGCTGGTGGTGGTTTTCGTGCCCATCATCTTCATGGGCGGCATAGTGGGCAGGCTGTTCCGCGAATTCGCCGTCAGCATCGGCATGGCCATACTGGTGTCGGGCTTCATGTCGGTCACGCTCACGCCCATGCTGTGCAGCCGTCTTTTGCGCGGCTTCGGCCACAAGAAGGAGGGGGAAAAGGAAAACGCCGTCTACGCGTGGTCCGAGCGGGTGCTGGACTCCGTCACCGCGTTCTACGGCAGGACGCTGTCCGTGGCCCTGCGCCACAAGTCGCTTTCGCTGGTGTTCACGGCGGTGGCGCTGGTGGGCTCGCTGTTTTTCTTCCAGATAATGCCCAAGGGCTTCATCCCCAGCGAAGACCGGGATTATATGATCGTCTACACGCAGGCGGACGACAAGGCCACCTTCTCCCAGATGGAAGACCACCAGGCCGAACTGCTCAAAATAGCCAAGTCCGTGCCGGAGCTGTCGCACGCCATTTCCGTGGCCGGCATGGACACTATAAACACCGGCTTCCTGCTTCTGTCACTGGTGACAAAGGACCAGCGCACTGTCTCGGTTGACCAGATGATAGTGAAACTGCGCCAAAGGTTCGCGGAGGTGCCCGGCATAGTGTCTTACCTCAACAACCCGCCGCCCATCACTGTGAGCGCGCACTCCACTAACGCGCTGTGGCAGTACAACCTGCAAAGCTCCACGCTTGAGGACCTTTACACGTACGTCCCCATAATGACGGCCAAGCTGTCCGGCCTGCCTGGGCTTACAGACGTGAACTCTGACCTTCAGCTAAAAAAGCCCAAGCTGGTGATACACATCAACCGCGACAAGGCTTCGGCTCTGGGCTTTACGCTGTCGCAGATAGAGGAGGCCGTGTACTCGGCCTACGGCTCGCGCTACGTCTCCACCATTTACGGCGACACCAACCAGTATTACGTGATACTGGAACTGTTGCCCGACTTCCGGCAGGACGCCAGCACCCTGGCGGGAATGTACCTGCGCGCACCAGGCGGCCAGATGGTGGCACTAAGCACCATGGCCGACATCGAGGAAACTGTGGCCCCGCTTAGCGTGAACCACAGCCGGCAGATACCCTCGGCTACAATTTCGTTCAACCTGGCGCCGGGACAGTCCATAGGCCCGGCGATGGCCGCCATAAACAAGGTGGCGCGCGACACCCTGCCGCCCACCATAACGCCGTCATTCGATGGGTCGGCGCAGTCGTTCGCGGAGTCTTTCGGCAGCCTCGGCTTCCTGCTGATAATCACCATCTTCATCATCTACGTGGTGCTGGGCATACTGTACGAAAGCTACATACACCCAATCACCATATTGTCGTCGCTGCCGCTGGCCGGTTTCGGCGCGCTGCTGGCGTTGTGGGTGTTCCATATGGAACTGGACATCTATGCCTTCGTGGGCATCATCATGCTGGTGGGCCTTGTGAAGAAAAACGGCATCATGATGGTGGACGCCGCGCTGGAAATAGAACGGGCCAGGCACCTGCCCTCGGAGCAGTGCATATATGACGCCTGCCTTGTGCGCTTCCGCCCCATTATGATGACCACCATGGCTGCCCTGCTGGGCACCATGCCCATAGCCATAGGGTTCGGTGCGGGCGGCGAATCGCGCGCGCCCATGGGCGTGGCCGTGGTGGGCGGCCTGTTCGTGTCGCAGATGATGACGCTGTATGTAACCCCGGTGTTTTACATCTACTTCGACAGGATTTCGCGCCGCCTTTCAGGCGAGCAGACGGCCATTTCGGCACCGCCGCCTCCTCCGCCACCGCCGCCGCAGATGGGTTAGCGCAGTCTTTCAGATACGAAAAAACGCCGCCTTAACAGGCGGCGTTTCTCTTTTCAAGCGGTTGGAGTTTCAGGCCGCGTTTTTGTCTTTGTTAAGCAGGGACAGCCACGACCGCGCACACACCGCCGCTATCAGCGCGGACAGCGCAAGCATGATCAGCGTCAGCGCAGTATTTATATAACCGGTGGTGCCGCCCTTGGGCAGGTAGTTGTGGACTATGTTCAGCACCCCTGCGTAAACCGTGGTGGCGAACATGAACACGAACGGCAGGAAGGTTGTCAGCGCGTAGACGGGTTTTGACGTGCGCCTGAGGATGAACGTGGTGCCTATCGCCAGCGCTATAGTGGCCAGCAACTGGTTGGAAACCCCGAACATGGGCCAGATTGTGGAGATGTTGCCGCCCATCACCATGGCGGCCCACGCCGCGCTTACGGCGACGCTGCATATCACCACTCCGGGCCACCAGTGTATGTCGCCCATGGGCTTGTACACGCGTCCGCCCGCCTCCTGCAATATGTAGCGGGCCACGCGGGTCCCGGCGTCTACGGTGGTGAGGATGAACAGCGCCTCGAACATTATGGCGAAATGGTACCAGTAGGCCAGCAGATGCCTCATGCCGGGTATGGACGAGAAAATCTGCGCCATGCCCACTGCAAGCGAGACCGCGCCGCCAGCGCGGCCCTGAAGCTGTTCGCCCACAGCGGCGCTCATGTTTTGCAGGTTTACCGTGGACAGGCCCAGCTTCTGGAAAGTTTCCACCGGCACGTTTATGGCGAAATAGTCGCCGGGGGCGAGGGCGCAGGCGGCGATAAGCGCCATAAGCGAAACGAAGGCTTCGGTAAGCATAGCGCCGTAGCCTATGAAGCGGATGTCTCGTTCGCTACCCAGCATTTTAGGCGTGGTGCCGGAGCTGATCAGGCTGTGGAAACCCGATATTGCGCCGCAGGCTATGGTGATGCACACATAGGGCCATACCTTGCCCGGGATTATCGGCCCGCCGCCGCCAACGAAAGCCGAGAACGCCGGGGCGTTTATTTCGGGCCGCACCCACAGTATGCCCAGCGCAAGCGCGCCGATGGTGCCTATTTTAAGGTAGGAGCTGAGATAGTCGCGCTGCGCAAGCAGCAGCCACACCGGCAGTATGGAGGCCAGCGCGCCGTATGCCGCCAGCAGTATGGTGATGCGGTTTTTGTCGAACAGAAACCAGCCGGCGTAGGAGCTTTTGGCAAGGGGTTCCCCAAGCGTCACGGCCATAAGGATAAGCACGAAGCCTATGAAGGAAGCCTCGAAAACTTTTCCCGGGCGGAACTTTTCCATATAAAGCCCGACGAGGATTGCAATGGGTATGGTGGCCGCTATGGTGAAGGTGGCCCATGCGCTTTGCGCCAGCGCGCCCACCACCACCAGCGCCAGCCCCGCCAGCGCAGTGATGAGGATGAACAGCACCGCCACGGTGGTTGCCCCGCCGCCCAGTTTTCCTATTTCTATGCGGGCTATTTCGTTAAGCGAAAGGCCGTTGTGCCGCACCGAGGCGAAAAGTATCACCATGTCGTGCACCGCTCCGGCAAGCACGCTTCCCACCAGTATCCACACAAAGCCGGGCAGGTAGCCGAACTGCGCGGCAAGCACCGGCCCCACCAGAGGGCCGGCGCCCGCAATGGCGGCGAAGTGGTGGCCGAACAGCACCCAGCGGTTTGTGGGCTTGTAGTCGTGCCCGTCGTTGAGCGAGTGGGCGGGGGTTGTTTTCTCCGGGTCGAAAGCCAGGACTTTTGCCGCCAGGAAGGCGGCGTAGTAGCGGTAAGCCAGCGCAAAAACAAGAAGTGAAACCAGAAGCAGGTGCAGTGCGTTCATGTTTACATGGTATAAAACCTTGGGCCTTGTGTTAATAAACCGGATGAATTTTGAAAAAAAACCTCGACAAATCCCAAATTTCTGTTATGCTAGTAGCAGGTTATTACAACACGGAGGTTAGGGATGGCTAAGAAAAAGGTTGCGAAGAAGTCGGTGAAGAAGGCCGCGAAGAAAGTGGCAAAGAAGAAAACAGCGAAATGTCACTGCGGCTGTGGCTGCAAGACTTCCAAGAAGAGAAAGTAGTTTATTCGCTTCACAAAAAAGGCCCTTCGAGAGAAGGGCCTTTTTTTTGCCTTCGGAAATGGGGGGGCTAGAAATAATCCGCACCGCGCCCGCGCTTTATTTCGGAGCGGCGCTTTTTGCCTTCAAGGCGGCGCTTTTTAGCGCCGAAGGACGGCCGCGTGGGCCTGCGCTTTTTTTCGCGGCGGTGCGCGGCGGCAAGCAGTTCAAGCAGGCGCTGGCGCGCGGCCTGGCGGTTCTGCTCCTGGGTGCGGTATTCGCTGGCGGTAATCAGTATGTCGCCGCCTTCGGTAAGTTTGCTTCCGGCAAGGCGCTCAAGGCGGGCTATGGTTTCAGGCTCCAGCCCGGCAAGGCGGGGGAAAAACCGCAACTGCACGGTGGTGGACACCTTGTTCACGTTCTGCCCGCCATGCCCGCCGCTGCGGGTGAATTTCTCCTCGAACGAGCCGGGAGGCAGGCTTGGGGCGCTTGGTTGGCGGCTGTCGGTCATAATAGGTGATATTGTAGTAATATAGACGCGTCGCGGCCTAGTCCGCCGCCCGAGGCTTGAGGCCGGAAGCGGAAATTGTTAGAATCATCTTACACGCAGTACAGATTCCGGGATGGTGTAACGGTAGCACAAGCGGCTCTGAACCGCTTTGTCTAGGTTCGAATCCTAGTCCCGGAGTAG
>JAAYTX010000204.1 GCA_012523635.1 Elusimicrobiota bacterium | reverse complement strand
TGTAATAACGCTTCAATTAACCATTCTGAGTGGAAGCTTGGTTTTGTGTGAATACCTGTTGCGGGCGGGGATTTTCATATAATTAGGTTCTGGCGGTGTGCGCCCGCGTACTAAACTGCTCATGAACATAGTCCTGCTTGTAGCCCCAGGCCTTACCCCGCTTATCCCGGTGTGGGCCTTGCCGCATCTGTCGGCGTTCCTGAAAGCGCGCGGGCACAGGGTGAAGCTGCTTGACTATAACGCGGGGTATGGCATTCCCATGCCGCATCAGGGCGGCCTGTGGTGGGACCTTGCCTATGCCGAAAAATATTTCTCCTCTCATCCTGAAACCAAGCAGCGCCTGCTATGCGACATCCTTTCGTTTCAGCCGGACCTGGTGGGTTTTTCCGTATTTAAGTGCTGCGCCGGGTCGTCAATGTACCTTGGGCGCGAATTGAAGGCCATGAAAAAGCCGCCGCTGGTTGTATTCGGGGGGCCGCAGGCCTGCCGCTTGCCGCGAGAATCGGCTTTCGCGGACGCGCTTGTCCCGGCAGAAGGCGAGAAGGCCATGCTGGACCTGATAGATTTGGCGGAGAAGAGGCGTCCCTGGGGGCCTGTGCCGGGGGCCATAATGCTGCGAGGCGCCGAAGCGTGCTACGGCGGCCCGCCTGAAGAAGTGCAAGACCTGGATTCCCTGCCAATGCCGGATTTCACGGGCGTGGACGCCTCACCCTACAGCACTAAAATGACGCCCTTCAGCTTCAATCGCGGCTGCCGCAACAAGTGCCGCTTCTGCACCAGTTGCAGCCTGTGGCCGGGATTCCGTTCGCATTCGGCAAAAAGGATTTACGAGGAGATGCTCCACTTAAAGCGCAATCATGGCGCGGGCCATATGTTCGCAAGCTGCACGGCGGTGAACCTTGACAGGGGCATTTTGGACGAACTTTGCGACAGGATAATCGCAGGCGGGGAAGCCTTGTCTTGGGAAGGACTGGCGGTATTTCATCCCGGTCTTAACGTTCCGCTTCTTAAAAAAATGGCCAAGGCAGGCTGCCATTATCTTAGTTTCGGTCTTGAATCGGGTTCCGACACCGTGCTGGAGCGCATGGGCAAGCCTTTCACCGCCGCCGTAGCCGCGCAGGTGATGCGCGACGCCTTCGCGGCTGGCGTGGACATAGGCGTCAACATAATACTGGGTTTTCCCGGCGAAACCGAACAAGAAATAGAGGAAACCAAGGCTTTCCTGGTGGAAAACAACAAGTATCTTTTCGGCGGCATAAGCTATCCGCACGAGTGCGGCATAGGCGGCAGAAGCCCTATGTGTTTCGCGCCAGAGGAATATGGAGTAAACCCCGCCACGCTTGAGAACCGCTTGTCCTGGGAAAGCGCGGACGGCAAGCTTACGCACCAGACGCGTCTTGAGCGCATACGTTCTTTTGTGGAGTGGGCGCGCGCCGCCGGGATAAAAATACAGGACGACCCTATAGCCCCTCCCGACGTTCACACCGACACGCCGCACGACCCGCCGCTTTACGGCCCGACCTGACCCTCCGCCTGCGACAATTGTTATAATAAATATTCCGGGAGAGCGGCTGTTTCCGCCCTGCGTTTACCGGATAAGAGGAGTTAGATGAAGCAAATTGGACTTGTGGGCTACGGCTATTGGGGCCCAAACTTGATAAGAAATTTCTCGGAGCTTAAAGGCTGCCGCGTGAAAGCCGTGGCGGACCGAAGCGCCGAACAGCTGGCCCTTGTTAAAAAACTTTATCCTGAAGTGGCCGTCACTTCGGACGCGGGGGAGCTTTTCCGCGACGAAAGCATAGACGGCGTCATAATAGCCACCCCTATCCCCACCCACTATAAACTGGCCGCAGAAGCCATCCGCCACGGCAAAGACGTGCTGGTCGAAAAATCCTTCACGGCTTCGCTGTCCGAGGCCAGGCGTCTTCTTGCGCTTGCCGAGGCTAAGAAGCGCGTGGTGGCTGTGGACCACACTTTCCTTTATTCCGGCGCGGTGCAGGCCATTAAAAAGCTTATAGACAGCGGCGCCATCGGGCGCGTGCAGTATATAGATTCCTCGCGGCTTAACCTGGGCCGCATAAAAAGCGACATCAGCGTCATCTGGGACCTGATGTCCCACGACATCGCCATAATGGGCTATCTTTTGGGCCGCACCCCTACCAGCGTGAGCGCAACCGGCATTTCCCACACCCTGCGCACTGTTGAAAACATGGGCTACATGACGCTTTTTTTCGGCGACGATACTATAGGCCACGTGACGGCTTCGTGGGTCGCGCCGCTGAAGGTGCGCCGCATGATTATAGGCGGCACCAAAAAGATGATTGTTTACGACGACGCCGAGGCGCACGACAAGGTGAAGCTCTACGATGTCGGCTACACCGTCACGCGCGACAATTCCCAGTCCCGCCCGCGATTTGACTACCGCCGCGGCGGGGTTTCGGTGCAGAAAATAAACGGCGGGGAAGCCTTGGGCGGCCTTGCAAAGGATTTCCTGCGCTGCATGAACGAAAGGTCCCTGCCCGTCTCCAGCGGAAAAACGGGGCTTGAAGTGGTGCAGGTGCTGGAAGCGGCCACTAAGTCAGTGGCCGCCAACGGCAAAGAAATCAAACTGCGCTAGCCTGTTTTCCATGTTACTGCGATTGTCGGTGTTAAGGTCCCGCTTTAGTGCGTGCGGAAGAGATTTTTTATGCGGGTGTCCAGCCCGTAGCAACTCCCGTAAATGTCGCCTATCGCCGAGCGGTAAAGCTTGAGGCGTTTAGACAGCCAGGAAACGTCGTCTTTCCTCACTTTAAACCGCGTTATTTTCATCGCGCCGCTTCCCGGCTTGTTCGAGCCGGGGACGGTGGTGAACGCCATGTCGTAACCGGCACTGGCGGCGTCGGCGATAAAACTTTCTTCATACGCGCCCCAGGGCCAGGCCACGCTTCGCGGCCTGAAGCCGAGTTTTTGTTCAATCAGCATCGCCGAAGCGGACAGCTCGCCGGGCATGGACCGCCAGGGGGCTTTTTTATCGAAATTGTTGTGCGTATGGGTGTGGGAGCCTATTTCAAACATGCCGCTTTCGCGCATTTCCTTCAGTTCTTCCCATGAAAGGAAGCCGGAAGGGGCGCGTTCGCCGCTGATGGTGTCGGCAGGACAGCGCTGCTCCCGGATGCCGGCAGGCGCAAGCTCTATCCTGGCCGTGGTGGCGAACACCACGGCTTTGAAGCCGTGCTTTTTAAGCAGAGGGTGGGCGCACAGCCAGTTGTCAGCGTAGCCGTCATCGAAAGTTAACAGCACTTTTTTGTCCGGCAGGGGCCTGGCGCCAGTCAGATGGGCGTGGAATTCGTCCAGCCCGGCGCAGGAGAAGCCTTCGTTTTTGAGGAATTGGAGCTGTGCGTCGAAGCCCGCGGGTGTGACCTCTCGGTCCGGCGCCACATGGTGGTACATCAGTACGGGAACGGCGAATCGTGTCATGCCTGTCGCGCAAGCTCCGTGTAAAACTTTTCCAGACGAGTGACTACCGCCTGCACGCCGAAGAGCCCGCCTACGCGTTCGCGCGCCTTGGCGGCCAGCGCCTGCGCCCTGGCGGGGTTTTTTATCAGCGCTATCAGCGCGTCTGCAAGGCGGTCCGGGTCGTTGGGCGGCACCAGAGTCCCGGTTTCGCCGTTTACCAACACGTCCGGTATGCCGCCGACGTCGCTGCCGACTGCGGGTATCCCGGCCGCCTGCGCCTCTATCAGGGCCGTGGCTATGCCTTCCTGCAGCGAGGGCATGGCGAAAATGTGCGCCTGCTTGAGCAGTTCCGGAACGTCGCGGCGTTCGCCAAGCAGTTCCACCTGCTCCGGAGTATAGCCCAGTTCCGCCGCCATCGGGGCCAGGCTTTTTGTGTCGCGGCCTATCATCATTATGCGGGCCTGCGGGCAGGCGTCGAAAATCCGGCGCGCCGCTTTCATCATTACCTGATGGCCCTTGAAAGTGGCGTAATGGCCCACCATGGTTATGCGGATTGGCCCGTCCCAGGAAAGGCTGCGGCGCTGTTGTTCCACCTGGTTATAGATGTCCAGGTTGACCGCCGATGGGATGACGTCAATTTTTTCGGCTGGCACGCCGCCTTTTACCAGTTCCGTCTTCACCGCATGGCAGACGCCTATATAGCGCTTTATTTTTGGCGAGCGGTATTTTATGGCGCTGAAGAAATTAGTCCTGATTGGGAAGATCACGCGCCGGGTTACGGCAAGCGGCGGTTTGGCGCCAAGGTATTTGGCTATCAGCGTCACGGCATGGGCCTGCGGATGGTGGGCGTGCATAGCGTCCGGCTTTTCCAGTTCGCACACGGTTTTTAGCTTGGCGGCGGAAAAGACGTCATAGTCCTGCCTTATCGGCAGGGGATGGACGCGAAAGCCTGCTTCCTTCGCCGCTGCGGCGGTGTTGCCTTCAGGGGGCAGCGCGAAAACGACTTCATGCCCGCGTTTTGTCAGCTCGCGGGAGGTAAGCAGCATCTGGTTGGCTCCACCGCTCCAGGCGCGTGATTCAGAGACGAATAAGAGTTTCATTACCCTAAATTTAGCGGTTTTGAAGCCCGCGCTCAAGCTGGCGGGCTTTTATTTTCAGGCGTTTGCCGTCAATATTCGCTAAAATCCAATAGATGACCGGACTTCCCATACTGCAAAACGCGGACAGAATAGCGGCCTCGGCCAAGGCAGGCCGCAGGCTGGTGATTTCCGCCCCTCCAGGTTCCGGCAAATCCACGCAGGTGCCGCAGATTCTGCTGGACAGAGGCATTGTAAAGGGAAAGATAGCGGTTTTGCAGCCGCGCCGACTGGCCGCGCGTATGCTTGCCGCCCGCGTTGCGCAGGAGCGCGGATGCGCTCTGGGTTCGGAAGTGGGCTACAGAGTGCGTTTTGACGATAAAACCTCCAAAGCCACGCGCCTGATTTTTGAAACGGAAGGGATTTTGCTGCGCGAACTGCTGACAGACCCGCTGCTTTCCTCTTATTCCGCCGTTATTCTGGACGAGTTTCACGAACGGCATCTTCACGGCGATATGGCGCTTGCCGTTTGCCGCGCACTGCAGGCCGGGAAACGTCCGGATTTATTGCTGATTGCCATGTCGGCCACATTGGACGAAAGGGACCTCTCCGCGAAACTGGCCCCCTGCGAGGCCATAGCGGCGCAGGGCCGCCTTTACCCCGTCGAGCAGTTGTATTGCGACGGAGCTACCGCCAAGCTGCCGCACTGGGATGCCGCCGCGCGCGTTTGCGCCGCGCTTTTGCCTAAACGCGCGGAGGGCCACGCTTTGGTGTTCATGCCTGGCGTTTTCGAAATAGTGAAGACTGTCTCGGCGCTTTCCAAAATGCCGCAGTTGGCGGAGTTTTCGATACTGCCGCTGCATGGTGAGCTCTCGGCGCGGGAGCAGGACGCGGCGCTGGCGCGGTCTTCGCGCCGTAAAATAATAGTGGCCACCAATATCGCAGAAACCTCTATAACCATAGACGGCGTGACCGCCGTGGTGGACAGCGGCCTCGCCCGCATAGCCCGCTATGACGGCGCGCGCGCCATAAACACCCTGTTTGTCGAGAAGATTCCGGCGTCCTCTGCCGCACAGCGGGCAGGCCGCGCCGGGCGCACAGGCCCCGGCGTTTGCGTGAGGCTTTGGCCAGAGCGCGAGAATTCGCACAGGCCGTTGGCTTTGGAACCCGAAATACAGAGGCTTGATTTAAGCGAAACACTGCTTGCGCTGAAGGCCTGCGGCCTGGGCGGTTTTGACTCGTTGCCGTGGCTGGAACCGCCTAAAGCGGAGTCCGCCGCGCGCGCGGAAGCCCTTCTGCGGGAGTTGGGCGCTCTGGATTCCGGGGGCGGGCTTACGCGCGAGGGCCGCGCAATGGCCGCCTATCCTTTGCATCCGCGCTATGCCCGCATGATGCTTGAGGCGGAAAAGCTGGGTTGCATGCGCGAGTGCGCTCTTGTGGCGGCAATCGCGCAGGGGCGCGGCTTGCGGCAGGAAAACCCCGGCCAGGACGATTGCCGCTCTGATTTGGCCGCTATGTGCGCCTTGCTGGAACTTTATGAGCTGGATCCCGGGTCGGCCCCGTCCGCCGGTAAACGCGCCGCGGAAGAGGCGCTTAAAACGGCCCGCAGGCTTGCCCCGCGCGCCAAACCTTCAGGGCTTATGTCCGAGGTTGCGCAATGTTTTCTGCGCGCTTTCCCGGACAGGGTCGCCGCGCTGGTGCCGGGGACGTCCAGCCGCTATCAGCTCTCCGGCGGGAAGCGCGCCGCATTGGCGGCTTCCAGCGCGGCAAACGGCGCGCCGATAATATGCGCCGGGGAAGCGCTTGAAAGCGCTCGCCGGGGCGGGGCCGACATAACGCTTTCCCTTGCGGCCGAGATTAAAGAGGAATGGCTTAAAGCGGCGTTTCCAGAAGCCATGAGCCGGGCTTCCGCGCAGGTTTTGCAGAAGGACATGCTCACTCCGGTTACGGAAACGGTTTTTTACTATCGGGACGTGCCGCTGAGACGCGAAATAAGTTCGGCTGACAGCGGGAAAACCGCGTCCGACGTAATAGCCGAGGAATTCGTCAGCGGACGGCAGAGATTCGCGCAGTGGGATGAGGAAGTTGAGGAATGGCTTGCGCGTGTGGAGTTTTTGCACAAGGCCTGCCCGGATTTCGGGCTTGACCCCCTGTCCGAGGAAGACCGCCGTCTGCTTATTTCAGACATATGCGACGGGGCCGCCAGCGTGTCAGCCGCCAGAAACAGACCGGTGCTTCCGGCCTTGCAGGCGTGGTACGGCTGGGACAAAACCCGCCTGGTGGAGCAGCACGCGCCCAGCCGCTTGCAACTGCCCGCAGGCAGAAAGGCCCGCATACGCTACCCGCAGGGGCGAGAGCCTTATCTGGAGGCGAAAATACAGGATTTGTTCGGCATGGACAGGACGCCCGCGATAGCCGCCGGGCGCGTGCCTCTTGTGGTGCATATACTGGCGCCGTCCATGCGTCCGGTGCAGGTTACCAAGGATTTGCGGAGTTTCTGGACTGAAAGCTACCCCAAGCTGCGCCCGCAGCTTGCAAGACGTTACCCAAGGCACAAGTGGCTTTGACGCCTTACTTGGCGGCCATGTGGCCGGTAATCATCAGTATGAAGAAGTAGGCAGCCATCATGGCCAGCCCCAGCGGGACCGCAGCGCCAGCCCACTCCCTGCTGCGGATGTTCAGCTTTGAGGCGCTTATTATGTTGGGTATGTTGCCGGGAATCAGCATTCCGCCGGACACCAGCAGTCCCATGAGAATCGCGGTTATTTTATCGCGCACCATGTCCGGCACTATTTCGGCGGCGGCCAGGGTGGCGTTATCCAGCGCGGCCGACACTATGTTCAGCCAGTAAAGCTGCCATGCGCAGAGTTTCGCGACTGTCATTTCAGCAAGCGGTTTAAGCCCCGCGCCAAGCAGCACCAGCGCCATTACGAATATATAGACTTTCGCGGCACGGATGATTACAGTGGAGCTGGTTTCATTCTGGTCTTGCCGCATTCCGGCGTGGCCGGCCTCGACGGAGCGCATGCGCCGCGCCGCCATGAAGGCCAGCAGCAGCACGCCCGGCACCACCCATAAGCCGACCAGGCCGAACAGGTATCCGAATCCTGCGTTGTGTGGCGGGCCTTTAAGCTTTGACACCACTATTGTGGAAAGAGGTTCGCCTATCGGCGTCAGGGCCGCGCCCAGGCCTATTGCGAAACAGGCGTAAACCACCAGATAAAGCTCGGTTTTCCTGTCCAGCTTAAGCGAGGTTACAACTTCGCAAAGCACCAGCGCGGCTATGATGGCCGTGATGACGCTGGAGGCCAGGCCCAGAACCAGCACT
>JAAYTX010000203.1 GCA_012523635.1 Elusimicrobiota bacterium | reverse complement strand
GAAGACTCCCGCAACGCGCTTGCGGCAGAGCTTGCCAAATCTTCCAGAATCAAATTGCGCCTTCCCAAAGGCACGTTTTACTCCATGCCCGATTTTTCGGCCTGCGGCATGAGTTCCGACGAACTATGCGCCTTCCTGCTGGACAAGGCGCTGGTGGTGACCGTTCCCGGCAGCGAATTCGGCATGCCTGGCTACCTGCGCCTGAGCTACTGCGGCGCCAAGGCCGACGTTATAGAAGGCGCAAAACGCGTCTGCTGGGCTTTGGACCCGGCGGCGCCAAAAACAATAAAGATAGGCGACAAAGAGGTGACACGAACATGGCTGTAAACTCTGATTTCCACGGAATCAAAAGCAAGCACGGCCTGGAGCTGCACGGGCTGGACAAAACGGGCGCGCAGCACTGGAACCTGCCGGTTCCGGAACTCTACAGGCAGGCGCTGGCGCGCGGCGAAGGCTGCCTGGCCGACGGCGGCGCGCTGGTGGCGCTCACCGGCAAGCATACCGGCCGCTCAGCAAAGGACAAGTTTGTCGTGCAAGAGCCGTCTTCGCAGGGAAAAGTATGGTGGGAAGGCGGCAACACCCCCATTTCTCCGGAGAACTACAAAAAACTCCTGGCCAAGATGAAGGCATTCTTCTCCGACAGGGAAGTTTTCGTGCGGGACTGCTATGTGGGTTCCGACAAAGCCTCTCGCCTGCGCGTGCGTGTCATCACGGAATACGCCTGGCACAGCCTGTTCGTGAACAATCTTTTCATAAATGTCCCTGCGGCGGAACTGGCGGATTTCAAGCCGGATTACACGGTCATGGCCGCCCCCTCCCTGCAGGCAGACCCGAAAACCGACGCGACAGCCTCAGGCACCTTCATAGCCCTGAACTTCGCGGAAAAAACCGTTCTCATCGGCAGCTCGGCTTACGCCGGCGAAATAAAGAAATCCATATTCACGGTGATGAACTACCTGCTGCCCCTTAACGACACGCTGTCCATGCACTGCTCGGCCAACAAGGGCGCGGGCGGGGACACCGCGCTTTTTTTCGGCCTCTCCGGCACGGGCAAGACCAGCCTCTCGGCCGACCCGTCCCGCGGCCTCATCGGCGACGACGAGCACGGCTGGAACGACGACGGCATCTTCAACTTCGAGGGCGGCTGCTACGCCAAGGTTATCAACCTTTCCCCCGAGGCCGAGCCGCAGATTTTCGCCTGCACGCGCCGCTTCGGCACGGTGATGGAAAACGTGGTGCTGGACCCGCTGACCGCGGTCCCTGACCTGGATGACGGCTCAGTCACGGCCAACACCCGCGCCGGCTACCCTCTTGAATTCATCAGCAACGCCGTGGCCGACAAGAAGGGCGGCCACCCCAAAAACATAGTGATGCTTACCTGCGACGCTTTCGGCGTTCTTCCCCCGATAGCGCGCCTTTCGCCTGACCAGGCCCTGTACCACTTCATCTCCGGCTACACGGCCAAGGTAAGCGGCACCGAGGTCGGCGTCAAGGAACCCCAAAGCACCTTCAGCACCTGTTTCGGCGCGCCTTTCATGGTGCACCACCCGTCAGTCTACGCCGAACTGCTGAAAAAGAAGATGCTCAAGCACAAGGCCACCTGCTGGCTGGTGAACACCGGCTGGACCGGCGGCCCCTACGGCACCGGCAGCAGAATCAGCATCAAGTACACCCGGGCGATACTAAATTCGGCGCTTGAAGGCCTGCTGGATAATGTACAATACATAAAGGACCCGGTTTTCGGGTTCGAAGTTCCGGCCGCATGCAACGGAGTGCCTGAGCAGCTGTTGAAGCCTGCGGAAACCTGGAAGAGTAAGGACGCCTACATGCGGCAGTACGCGGAGCTGGCCGCCATGTTCGCAAAGAATTTCGAGAAGTTCAGCTCCGGCTGCTCAAAAGAAGTAGTGGCCGCGGGGCCCAAGGTCCCGAGCCGAATTTAGAGAGAACAAAGGAGAAGCACCCAAATGGCTAAAGCAAATGCAGCATTCATGAAACCGATGCAGCCCGATACCGCCCTTGCCGCAGTGGTCGGCAGCGCCGCCCTGCCCCGCACCGAAGTGGTGAAGAAACTGTGGGCTTATATAAAGAAGAACAATCTGCAGGACAAGGCCAACAAGCGCATGATCAACTGCGACGACTCCCTGAAGGCCATATTCGACAACAAGGCGCAGGTCAGCATGTTCGAGATGAACAAGCTGATTGCCAAGCACCTGAAATAAGACACCTTTCGCGCGGCGCAAGCCGCGCGGGAAAAGAAACAGCAGCGCCCATAGCTCAATGGATAGAGTGCCAGCCTGCGGAGCTGGAGATCCAAGTTCGATTCTTGGTGGGCGCGGTTTTTAATTTGCCTCCCCGATACCGCAATGCCTAAGAAAACCGCTTCCGACAAAAACATCCCGGCCCGCCACCCCGCGCCGGAAGAAAAAGCCACCGGCAAATACGTCTACGACAAAAAACTCAAGCGCGTGGTGAAAGTCTCCGACGATATCCCCGGCCTGAACAAATCCGGCTCTTCCGAGGGCGGCTCCTGCTGCCCGCACGGCAGCTGTTGCGGGCACGGCGGGTGCAGCCACGGCTGACGTCTTCCCTCCCGGCAAAAAACCCGGCCTATTGGGCCGCATAATGCTGGCCGCCCTTCTGATTGCCTTCATAACAGCTGTCTGCGCCTGCGCCTGTATTGTGCTGTTGTGCGCCCTGTTATTCACGCCGGGAGCGCCTGTTACCCTTAAAATACTGCTTGCGGCCCTGCTGTCGCTTTATTACGGCGCGGCTTCGCTTGTCTTCGGCATGGCGCTAATACTGCTGGAATCAGCCCAGCGCCTAATGGCGGCGCTGACAGGCGCGCTGGAAGACATCATCGCCGGCCTGATGTCTGCACTACAAGCCAGACCGCTGGACACGGAGGCCGCCAAGAAAGCCGGGGCCGCCGCCTTTGCGGCCAGGGCCAAGGCCTCGCTTGAAGGCACGCCTAAACATGTCCTTTCGGCACTGGTGCTGGTATTCGCGCTGCTAGGCTTTGCCGCACCAGGCTTCATCAGGCGCAACGGGGCCACCGCCGCCGCCGTGCTTGGCGGCCTGCACATGCGCCTTCTGCTGTTTAAAGGTCTGGTATATCTGGGCCTGCTGTTGTCCTTCCTACTGCCGCTGCTTATACTGCCCTGAGCCGGGCCATGCCCCTTTTGCCCCGGCGTTATGTATAATTTTACGGGGCAAAGCCGCTTTGCAAAAACAGCTTTCCAGGAGGCAAATGACATGAATGGAAAACCCAATATCCCCGTTCCCGTAAACGAACCGGTGCTGTGCTACGCGCCGGGTTCCCCGGAAAAACTCGCGCTGAAGGCCAAAATCAAGGAATTCCGCTCGGCGCAGATGGAAATCCCGCTTTACATAGGCGGCAAGGACGTGCGCACCGGCAAGCTGGCGGAAGCCGTCTGCCCGCACGACCACAAGCACGTGCTGGCCAAATACCACCAGGCAGGCCCCCGCGAAACCAAGATGGCGATAGAAGCGG
>JAAYTX010000202.1 GCA_012523635.1 Elusimicrobiota bacterium | reverse complement strand
CTATCACCAGTATTGGCAGGACAAGCGCCACCGGCCCTTTCACCAGGCAGCCGAGCCCAAGCAAAGCCCAGCAGGTCCTTATTTTCAGCGTTGGCGACTGGCCCAGTTCAAACCCTTCATAAAACAGCATCAACCCCCAGCACACAAGGGCGGTCAGAATCATGTCCAGTTCGTTTATCTGCGCGTACAGCAGGAAGGCCAGGCTGGTTCCCATTATGGCGGCGGAAAACAGGGCGGCGCGCGGGTTGAAAATCTTTTTGGCGAAGCGGTACAGCAGGGCCAGCAGCAGCAGGGCCGAGACTATGGTGAAGAAGCGGGCGGAAAACTCGTTGACGCCGAAAACCTTCATGGCCAGCGCGTTCAGCCAGTAGGCCAGCGGCGGCTTTTCCATATAAGGGACGTAGTTCAGCTGCGGCACCAGCAGGTTGCCGGTAGCCAGCATTTCGCGCGAAATCTCCGCGTAGCGGCTTTCCCCGGGGTCCCACAGCGCGCGCTGGGCCCCCAGCTTGAACAGGGCAAGCGCCAGCAGGCTCAACCCTGCCCAGAAAACCTTATCCCAGTTTCTGGCGGGTTTTTGCCCATTACTAATGTTTACAGAGGGGGAATCCATCAGAAAATTGTAGCAAATTGACAATATAGGCCATATGTAAATGAAAAGGCCCGGATTACTGTCCGGGCCTTTTTCAATAGCGGCTGATTCAGATTTTTGGCATCTTCACAACATCCTGATCCGGGTTCGGGATGTCGGGTGTGTCGGCCGTCATTGGCTGCTGCGGCGGCTGTGGGGCCTGAGGCGCGGGTGCGTCCGGCTTGGCTATCTCCGAATTCACGTCTTTTGTAAACAACGAGAATTTCTTCTTGAAGATTGAGGTAATCTTCTTCTGAATCTGGTCCGGGATGGCTTTCAGCGCGCTCTTGCCGGCGCCAAGCCCTAAGCCCAGTATGGCGGTGCCCCAGCCGAACTGTATGCAGCCGAACACAACCACTCCGGCGGCCACCACCCCGGCTGTTATGCCGATGGCCATCATCGCTTTTGGGTGGGCCTTTGCGAAGGCCACCACTTTGCCGCCTACCGCTTTTGCAGTGTCCTGCGCTTTCTTGGCAACCTTGGCTATGGCAAGAACTGCCTTCTGCGTAAAAGTTTTGGGCTTGGCCACAGGCGTTGAAGCGTCAACCGCTACGGGGGCTACCGGGGGCGGGGCGTTCACATGCAGCACCGACTGTTGTTCCGGCGCGGGGGCTGCGGCGGCCTGGGACTGGGCTGATGCCGCGGGCGCGGCGGCCTGCTGAGGCGCCGCCTGCTGGGCCTGTGAAGCCGGTTGGGCCAGCGGAGAGGAATTGATGTTTGACGCCTGCGCCGGGGCTGCGCCCAGCATAGCGGCCTGAACGCCGGAGGGCGCGGCCATGGAATCGCGGCGCTGTTTGGCCGTACCGTAAGCGGCATATGCCACAACCTGGTCCTTCACCTTTATCCGGGCCACCAGCATGGAACCGCTCTTGCGCACCGTCACCTGCCCGGAACCGTCCACCATGGCCGGGAGCGTGGCGGTTATGTTCATGCCGCGCAGGTTCTGCTGCATTATGGCGTCCACGTTTACCAGATATTCGCGTCCGTCAAAAGATGTGGTGATGCGCGACTTGCGCATGGTAAGCGGGTTTTCTTTCAGGGCCAGTTCGCCGGGCAGCCATTCCTTGAAGTCTGCCGGCGCGGGAACGGCGCCTTTTTCGAACAGCGTGGAAAGTTCGTCAAAATAGTTTACGTCCACCTTCTCCATGCTTTGGGGCTGGGTGACGGCGGCTGCGGCCTTTCTGAAGTCTTGGGACGAAGCCGGTAAGGCCAAAGACAGGAAGGCAAGACACAGCAACAGTTTCTTCATCTTAATCCTCGCTCTCCGCGCGAATATAGGTGCACTGCCTGAATCATAGTAATTCTGCAATATAGACATCATACGCACAAGGGCCGCCGGGGGCAGGCCCGTATAGGTCCTTTGGCCTATGCGGGGCAATAGCGCTGTGCCTTGCCGCCGCAAATTTATAGAATATGGCGATGAAAGCCGCGCTGGTATCCCCGCCGTTCGTAAAAGACTATATGCGCAACGCCCGCTGCGACTTCGTGTCGCTGTCCGGCACGCAGTGGTATCCGATTCTGCTGGGGCAGTGCGGGGCATGGCTTGAGAAGCGCGGGGTCGAGGTTCTTTTCATAGACGCCCCGGCCCAGGGCCTTTCTTTCGAGGAAACCGAGGTCCGCGTGAAGGCGTTTGAACCGGACTGGATTGTCTTCTACTCAGGCCGCCTCAGCGAGGGCAGCGATGCTGCGTTCTCAAACCGCCTTTGCGCCGCCACTGGGGCTCGCGGCGTTTTCGTCGGCCCTTACGCCAGCATAAACCCCGAGGCCACTCTTTCCAAACTTGACGCCGTTAAATTTGTGGTGGACGGCGAGTTTGAACATCCCGTGGCCGAACTGCTGGAAGGCCGGGACCCCGCCCAAATAGGCAACCTGCTCTGGCGGGGAGAGGACGGAACAATCCGCCGCAACCCGCGCCGCCCGCCGCTTCAGCGCGCCGAACTGGATGCCATTCCTTTTGTTTCGGCCTTCTTCAAAAAGCATCTGGACGTGAAAACCTACCGCGCCCTCTCGGAGCCTTACCCGTACATGGATATTCTCACGGGCCGGGGTTGCAAGTGGGGCCTTTGCTCTTACTGCCTGTGGGTGCATACCTTTGCCAGAGGCCCGGTTTACAATACCCGCAGCATTGAAAACGTGATAGAAGAGATGCGCTTCATCGAAAAGGAACTGCCGCAGGTGCGCTCGTTGATGATCCAGGACGACACTTTTACTCAGGACCGCATAACAGAATTCTGCCATGCGCGGCTCAAGGCCGGGTTGAAACTGCCGTGGTCCTGCTATTGCCGGGCAGACCTTTCGGCCGAAACCCTTCAACTGATGAAGCGGGCCGGGGCGCTGAACCTGCACGTAGGCTTCGAATCGGCCGACGACGGGATTTTGAAGAACGTACGCAAGGGCCTAACCCGCGAACGCATGACGCGGTTTGCGGTTGACGCCCGCAGCGCGGGCCTGCGCCTGCACGGGGACTTCGCGCTGGGCTTCCCCGGCGAGACGCGCGAGACTGCGCAGGCCACCATAGACTGGGCCCTGCAAATACGGCCGCACACGGCGCAGTTCCAGCTGATGATTCCCTTTCCAGGCACGCCGTTCCACGACTATCTTGCCCAGCGCGGCTGGCTGGACAAGAACGGCTACCCCAGCTATCCCGATTTGTCTTCAGCCGAACTGGAGTCTATTTCAAAGCGGGCCTACCGCCGCTTCTACCTGCATCCGGCCTATTTCGCTCAGATGCTTGCGCACCCGTTTGAAACCGTGTTCTCGCGAATAGGCGTCTATTTCAAGGCTGTTCCGGCCGTGTTCTGGAAGCGCTACGTGCGCTAGCTTCCGGTGTTTGTCAAAACGGCCCTTTTTGATACAATTCAGGCAGCGGTTATAAAGTCTGGGGAGAAATATCCGTGGCTAAGAAAATATTCGTAGTGGACGACGACACCAACACATGCCAGTTGATGCGCCGCATATTGGAGAAAGACGGATTCCAGTCCGAATCCTGTTCCGACCCGCTGAAGGCCGTGCAGGCCATACAGAAATACCAGCCCGACCTTGTGATACTGGACATACTGATGCCCAGGATGGACGGCACCGAACTGGCCCGCCGCCTCACCGAAACCCCCGGTTTCAAGACCCCGATGGTGTTCCTCAGCGTGCTGGTGGAGCAGAAGGGCTTCTGCAACGTTCCGCGGCCCATCTCCTGCCTGTCAAAACCTTTCGCCCCGGAAGATTTGGTGCGCAAGGTGCGCGAGATAATAGGCGCGCCCTGATTCTTAGGGATTCAAACTGAAAACGCCGCCCTTTCGGGGCGGCGCTTTTTTTTGCCTGAAAAGACGCCTAGTCTTTTTTGAACAGGCGCGAGGCCTTGTCGCTTGAAGTCACTATGCCGCGAATCATGGCCGAGCTGAAGCCGTGGTGCTCCATCTCGTTAAGGCCTTCTATGGTACAGCCTCTGGGCGTGGTCACCTTGTCGATTTCGTCCTCGGGGTGGCCCTGCTGTTCCAGCAGCAGGGCGGCCGCGCCGCGCGCCGTCTGGGCGGCCATTATTATGGCCTCGTCGGAGTGAAAGCCTATCTGTATGCCGCCCTGCGAGGCGGCGCGTATGGCGCGCAGGAAAAACGCTATGCCGCAGCCCGAGAGCGCCGTGGCGGAAAGCATCAGCTCCTCGTCTATTACAAGGGTGCGGCCCAGCGCGTCGAAAAGCTCGCGCGCGCGGGGCAGGGCGTCCTCGCTGCCTTTGGCGGCGCAAAGCGAGGTCATGGCCTCGCGCAGCGAAATGGCGGTATTTGTCATGGCGCGTATCACGCGCGGCGCGGGCCCGGCCCACTGGCGCAACTGTTCGGTGGTCACTCCGGAGGCTATGGAAATCACCAGGTGCTCCTTCGTTAATTCGCGGCGCACTCCTTCAAGCGCCTCGCGCACCTGGTGCGGACCGACGGCCACCACCACAACGCCGGCGCGGCGCACCGCCTGCCTGTTGTCGGTGCTTACGGCAAAACCCTCTTTTTCCAGGGGGGAAAGCAGTTCCTGCTTGCGGCGCGTGACGGTGATGTCGCAGGCGCGGCAGCGGCCCGACGCTGCGAAGCCGCGGGCTATCGCCGCGCCGATGTTTCCGCCGCCTATCACGGCTATGCGGTTTTTTTGCGCGGCTGCGCCGCCTTTTTCGCTTTTCATGTCTGTCGCTCCTCGCTTTTACGGGGCTTTAATGGTGGCGGGTATGTATTTCCGCTGCCTGGTGGTAATCGGGCTTGCCGGCTGCGGCACAGTATAGCCGTCATAGCTGGTGGTGCTTGCCGGCTGTATGGCGGTTTTGCGGGCCGGCTGCGTCTTGGCTTTCTTCTTGTCCTGGCGGGCGGTTTTTGCGGCTCCCTTGTCCCAGTAGAAAGTCACTGAAAACCGGTGCGTGTTGCCCAGCGCGCCGAAAGGCACGAAGGCATAGTCTATGCCGTAAGAGGAGGTTTTGAAGCCCGCCCCGGCCGAGAGACCGGAATAGCCGTCGGTGT
>JAAYTX010000201.1 GCA_012523635.1 Elusimicrobiota bacterium | reverse complement strand
TGTCCGGCGACTACGCCGAAGACCTCGCCGCAATGATGCTTTCCACCACCATGGGCATCTCCTTCGAGGGCGACTCGTCCTGGGACACCAAGCGCCAGATATGGCGTATGAGCGGCAAGATAGTCAAATCAACGAACATGACGCAATCGGCCATAGCCTCAAAATCGATATGGACGACAGTAGTGGCCGCAGCCGTGTTCTGCGAGTAGCCCAATGCCGCACGCCAAAGCCGCGGCCGCCATGGTGCTGATGCAGGACCAACTGCATGACACCTGCCTGCTGTGCGGACGAAAAAACCCGGTGGGGCTAAAGCTGGAGTTCCGCACGCAGCCTGACGGTTCGCTGAAGGCGGAATTCCAGTGCAAGTTCTTATTTGAAGGCTACAAAGGCTTCCTGCACGGCGGGGTAATCGCCTCGCTGCTGGACAGCGCGATGACCAACTGCCTGTTCTCGCACGGCATAGCGGCCTTCACCGCGGAACTGGACATCAAATACAAGGCCCCGGTGCGCTGCGGACGCAAAGTGGTGGTTTCGGCCAGGATAGTCAAATCCTACGCGCCGCTGCACATGCTTGAAGCGTCAGTCGAACAGGACGGAGAGGCGGCAGTGCTGGCTTCAGCCAAATTCATGGAAAGCGAACTGCTGAAAAGATGAAGCGCAAAACCATGCCCTCCACAAGCATGAAAACCACCCTGGACTGCATTCCCTGCCTGCTCAGGCAGGCGCTTGATTCGGCCCGCATGTTTTCAGGAGACAAGGCGGTGCACGAACGCATACTGCGCAACACTCTGGCCTGGTGCCGCGGCATGGACATGTCCAAATCTGCCCCGGAGATGGGCCAGCGCATACACCGCAGGCTGAAAAAACTTACCGGGGTGTCCGACCCGTACCGCGAGGCCAAAAGACGGCAGAACCGCATGGCCCTGCGCCTCCTACCGGAACTGCGCGCCGAAATGCGGAAATCATCGGACCCGCTTGCCCTAGCTGTAAAACTGTCTATCGCGGGCAACATCATAGATATGGGCGCGGCAGGGGACGTAACACTTCAGGGCGTCAGGAAGGCCTTGCGCCAGGCGCTGACAGAACCGCTGTCCGGAAGCGTGGCGGGCCTGCGTTCGGCGCTAAAGAAATCCGCCGACATACTCTATCTGGCCGACAACGCCGGGGAAATTGTGTTCGACAGGCTTTTGCTGGAACAACTGGCTCCGCGAAAACTGACTGTGGCCGTGCGAGGAGCCCCGGTCCTGAACGATGCCGTTCTTGCGGATATATTGTTTCAGGTAATTTGAGAATTGCACCATAGGGTGGCGGCACGGCGGTTTGTATTGGGGAAATGGGGCAAAAATGCGGCTAAAAACGATTTGAGAAAAACTTCCCAAAATTACCGGATTGTTACAGTTAATTTGAGAAAAAATGCGGGTTCCAGGGGCCGAAAGGCCCCTTTTGTATTGGTAAAACGGTTTAGGGAAGAAAACGGTAATTGATACATAGGGGGTGTGTGTAACATAGGGCTATGTAACATGTTACATAGGAGGTATCATTAGCATTTATCAACAGGGGTTTTGCGGGTTATCCACAGCCATTTAATCAGTTATTACGTGGCTGAAACGGAAGCCGCTTTGCGGTCTCTTAATGGCAATGATAGGCTCTGGAATTTTAACCTGGAGAACTCGCGCCAGTTCTTTTATTTCGCGGGCATTAGTCCGGTCGGGACAAATTATCGGGTAACCAGAATAGGCACTACACAAGACTAGCCACAGGCGGTAGCCATTACGGCGAGGGTGGTCGACATAGATTGCCCTCCGTTCAATTCCCATGGCCACCCTCCCGGTGCGGGTTATGCTCATTGGAGACGGCTTTTTCAAGCTCCGCCCTGCGGGGACTACTTGACCCCATATTCCGGCAAATAACCAGAACCCTATCCGCTATCACTTTTGCTCCCCGCTTCTCCGCCGCCTCAATCTCGGCGCGGATGAAGTCTTTTATATCGGCGTGTTTCGATACCGTCCGCGCCACATTGGAGCAAGGGCCGTAATCCGGGTGCTTTTCTACGACTACCAAATGTGCAGGGAAAGCGGAGTCAAACCTCTGCTCCCACTCCTGCGGCTCCGCTTCGCCCGTCGTTGGCTCTGCGGCGGACTTGGGTTGATACAAATACCAATCGTCGGCATGGCCATAGCAGCAAAGCCTGTCAGGCTCATTAATGTCTTGTTCCATGATTTGCTCTCCTGTGTGCTTTTCTGGCCTATTTGCTCCTTAGATCCTTTAACGCACCAAAGGCACGGTATATTGCTCAGCCGTCGTAGCTCTCCTTCCAGTGGAATTTACCGTCGCGGACATACATGACTTCCCGGATTTCCTTTTCCACGGCCCCGAGGCGCAGGGCCAACGCCCGCTTATTAACTGTCAGGTCATAGTGGGGTAGTTTAGAGTTGCCCTGGAACCAGGCGCGCCGCAGGCCCAGTCGCGCCGCAAAGGAATGCAGCGCCGCCATGTCGCGCGCGTAGAGGTGACAGCTTGCGGTAAACGGCCAACGCCGGGTCGGCGTACAGGCGTGCGCAACATCGACATAAACCATGTCCAATCGGGCCTTAGATTCCACAGCGTCGTAATAGGCGTCAAACGGGCAGTCGCCATTCTTGAGGCGGTCGCAGTTAAGCGTGCAGCCGTCATGCAAGCAGAACAGGTCCGGTTCCGGCCGCCGTCTGGTTTCTATGGGCATATTTATTTGCGCTCATCTAACTCGAGTTTAAGTATTCCATAGCGGGGATATTCCCCCACATGAGCGTCGGGGTCGACCTTATTAAATCCATCTGCCCAGAGAGCATCTTGTTTTTTGTAAAAATCATCATGGCGATACATCAAAGTTCCAGAGTTATTGGGAACATTCGCGGGGTATTTTTCTTCGAGTTCGCGCTCCTTCAGGCGCAACCGCTCAACAGCAGCGTTATATTTTTTACAGAGCAACTTTGCACGGGTTTCGCTCAAAAAAGCGCGGATAGACCACTCGCGGTAGTCTTCATACGCGCCATCTTCGCCAAAGATTATATAGATTGTTTTCATTGCTGCCTCGTCGAGCTTTAATTTTTTCAGCCTGCTGCGGGGGGCGCTCGGTTGTTGGGGGGTTAGGTGGGTACCGAGCGCCCCGCGCCGCAAGCTGCTTGCGGCTAAAGCCTACGCTGTTGCTCCCTCATGAAATCGAACTCCGGCGTGCGCTGTCTCTCGGCGCGCGCGGCTTCACCCTGCTCCTTTATAATGTCGTAAACCTTGCGCACTGAAATTCCCAAGGCCATGGCCAGCGCACGCTGATTGTCTCCGCTGGAATGCTTTTTTATGTAGTAGTTCATTGCGCCGGTGAGACTCTGCGGTGAGACATAGAGCGGGATTTTAGGCATCTTCTCCAGTAGCACAATCAAGACCTCCAAGCCGCAGGTGTCGTAGATGTCCCAGGTCACGCCCGGAGGCAGCAGTTCCGCCATCTCATCCCGGCTCAGCTTCTTATCAAGTTCGCGCAACCAGTCGTAATTGCTGCTCATAAAATAGCTCCCTTCGTTATGGCCTCGTCAGCAGCGGCTTTACCGCTGGACGGGGGTTGCCCCCCGTTTCGGCCTCTCCTAGGCTTTCTGTATCCCGTTCAGTTCCTCGTCCTTGAGCAAAGCATTCACGAGCTTGTCTATGTCGCTGTCCGTGGCCTTGACGACGACCTCGTCCCCGGTTTCCGTCACTTCCACGCCCAGCTTTTTGAGTTCCGCAGCAGACAGGTCTTCCAGGCCGGTTGCTTTAGGCGAGAGTTTTGTTTTGACCAAAGTGTCAAACTGGTCGGGAAAATACTTCTGAATACGCCTGACAACATCTTCGTCGTCCTCCCAATTCATGCCGCCTTTGCCTTTCCGAAATCCTACCTTGATGCCGTTGAATATAACGGTTCGGGGCTTTTTGAAAAGGTCGGGATGTTCTTCGACCAGCCCTTTCAGGATGACTAACTTCCCTGCGGCAACTTCGGATGCGCGCTTAATGCCGGTTATGTGCCGCTTCTTTATGGCGGTCAACTCGGACTCCAGCGCGTCCATTCTCTCGCGCAGGATTGTCCGGGCATCCGCGTAGTCCTTTGTCTTGCTTTCTATTTCTGCTAGTGACATATCCTCTCCTATATTTAGAGCTGGGCCGAGGCCGCAGCCGGTTTTGAAAACAGTTCCTTCTCGATTTGCCTGGTGTCCAGCCAGATGACTGTCAGGAGCAGGACCACGAGCACCAGGAAACAAGTCATGCCGACGAGCAAGTAAAACCACTCAATGTCCGAGGCGTGCATCGGCTTTCGTTTCTGCGCCATCCCCCGCCAGATCGCCGAGTTGTCTATCATGCCGTCGCCTCCGGGGTAGGCTTGGTCTGCTGGGTCTTCATCACGGCCAGCGCATTAACAACTTTCGAGACCTGCCAGTACTCCAGCTCCGCAAGTCCGCCATGGCAGCCAAAGCGTTCCAGAAAGGCCGACAGGGCGGCGTCCTTGGCCGCAGGAGCGTTTGTCCTGGTAACATCGGCCCACATGGCGTCTATCATCCGCAGTTGCTTTGGCGTGGCCATTCCCTTGCGTCCAGCGAGTTGCTGGAACTTGCGGCCAGGCCGGGCCCAGACGCCCTCACGCTCGGCCACTTTCTGCAAATCCCAAATAAGCGTGTCCGCCTGGTCTTCGGTCAGTTGTTTTGACGAGAACACATGGAAGTCCCGGAGCATACTGCGGTAAGCCGCGTCCGGGGTTTTAAGCAGCGTTTTCAGCGTGTGGATTCGCTTTATCTGCGCCGACGTTATGCTATTTGCCATGGCTACCTCCCTTGCATTTGCGGCAGGCCGCATATATGGCCTGCTTGTCCGGGTTGCTGACCATGCGCGCCGCCGGGGTAACAGCGAATCTGGCGTGCTCGGCGCACGCCAGGGGCGTGACAGCACCAAGCACCGGGCAAGGGCGCAGCGTCTTGCATAGCCGCGCCATTATGCGTTTGGCTGTTATAGCGCTGGTGCTGTTCGCAATTTTGGATATAGTGCCCGGGTCACAGCGTAATTCTCGGGCGATAGCGCGCACGCCGCGCTGATTAGCCATGCAGCGGATACGCTCCACGGCCACGTCGGGGCTAACCAGCCCACCATAGGCGTTAAACAGTTCAGTCATGGCGGGCCTCCAGTTCCGCGGGCAGCGCTACAGGCTGCTCCATCTTAAAGCAGAACCTGGCCACAGGACGACCCCGGTGCGGCCGCCGTTCAATACCTTCCTTGCGAAGCATATCGCGTCGTAGTAGGCATTTAAGGAAGGCAGCAGCTTCCCGGCGCGTAACTGTCCCCACTACGGCAAGGTCCTCCAGGGTGAATGAGCGCAACAGCCTGGCGGTTTTCCACATCCTAGTCCCGGTCATTTCATGCCCCCGAGTTTATCGGCGGTGATTTCTTTCAGTGAGTTTGCGCGGGCCACGGCTTCAGCTTTATAAAGCCAGCGCACTATCTGCCGAAAGCGCTTAGCATCCTGGTGGACAAGCCTTACGGCGTCGTCACTGAGCCGTACATCGCAGAGCTGGTCAAACACAGTCTTAACATCGGTCGCGCTCAGCTCACGGAATTTAACGACCTCGGCGAAGCGGTCATAGAGGTGCTGGTGTTGTGAAAGCTTTCGGTCAATCGCGTCCATGCCGAGCATCACCACGGCTGCGCCGGAATCGTCGTGAAGGTCGCGCAGGGTATCTATCATGCGCACGTCGTGGAAGAGATAGTCCACCTCGTCCACCAATATCATGACGCCCGGAATTTCCTTGAGCTTCTGGCGGCAGTTGATAAAGAGCTCAAACGCCCGGCGGGAGGGCGCGGCCTTGAGCTCGGAGGCCAGTTCTTCCAGCAGGCCGCGCGGTGTCATCAACGCTTTTGCACGGAGGTAGATGACCTTGGAGTCCTGCGCCGCGTACCATATTGCCGTGCGGGTTTTGCCAAGCCCGGGCGCGCCGGACACCAGAGCCATGCCCGGCACACCAGCCTGCCGGTTTTGCAGCCTGGTCATGGCGGCCGCGAAGGCGTTTACATTGCTGGTTCTTGCAAATGCAGTTTTCATGTGTTATCCTCTTATTGCTGTTTCATGTGTAGGAGCCGCTCTTCCGGGGCGGCTCTTTTTTTGCGTCAGGATTCAAATGCCGCAAAAAGTAAGTGATACTCCGGCGACTGCTTGTACTCGGCCATCCAGCGCCGGTCTTCCTCGGTCTGGAGCCCATTATCTATATGCCACTGATAGCGCTCGTACGAGTTCGGAAAAAGCGTTGGTCGTCCTGGCGTTTGCACTGGCGCCGCGGTCTTTACCTCTTTCGCTTCGGCGTTTACAGCGTAGTCCGGGATACGCTGTTCCAGTGAGATGGCCCGGGGCTGAGCCTGCTCTATCTCCTTTTTGGGCTCGGGGCCGGGAAGGCCCCAGGACGGCATGGACTGGAGGTGCAGTTCACAGGCGTCCAGGGTTGATTTCTTTAGGCGCGCTTGCGCGCCGAGCTGGTCGGCCAGCGCTTGCCGCTCGGCATCACCGGCCAGGCAGACCATCGGATGCACCGGCTTCACAGCCGAGGCCGTGCAGAGGTATTGGCCGCGCTCCGTGTAAACTTTTATAGCGCTAGTGTCCAGGATGGAATAGCGCACAATAGCCCGCTGTTTAAGCCCATAGAGGTTATCGTCCCAGTAGTCCTGACCCATGAATCGGATGCCGTGGCGGCCTATGTATCCAACCTTAGCTTCCATCATCAAATCGTCCAGGGAGGCAATATCTACGCCCGGTCCTCGTCCTTCGTCGAAAACCTGTTTGCGCGTTTTGCCCTCAACATGCGGACAAGGTTGCGCGCCTTCCCACTCTAGCCACAGGTTCAAGCGTTCTATCGTCTCAGCGACAGTAGGGACAACGCCGTTGTGGCGCATCTTGTGCCACTTCTCGTTGCGGAGCAGCGGCGCGGGCTTGTCGGCGATGCTTGCGCCGGTGTAGCTGGGCTGCAAGCGTTCGAAGGTGTCGTTAAAGTGTCCGAACCAGCCTTCTATAACCTTGGCCCGGGCATTGTACGGCCTGGCAAACTTCATGACCACGCCTAGGCGTCCGAAAAGGCCATAGAGCCCGCTTTCCTCAAAGTCCGGCTGGCCTTGGAAATACTTGGCGCGATACGCGCGGCCGTTGTCCTGGTAGACCACCTGCGGCAGCTTGCCCAGGTTCAGCACCGAGTTGCGGAAAGCGGAGGCGATGCACTGTGTGTTTTCCTCAAGCATGATTTCATACCCGGCGGGATAGTAGGACTTCCAATCCAGGTAAGCCACCAGCGTGGCACGGCAGGGCTTGCCGGTCGCCGGATTAATGATATGGAAGTTCAGCCGGTGGCCGTCGGAAACAAACACCTGGCCAACCTCAAGCAGTTCGGGATTGCGCGTCACGTAGTGTTCCACTTTATCTTTAAGGGCTTTCTCGCCCTCACGCAGGGCAATCCACTTGTCGAAGTGGTGCGCTTTAAAATGTTCGGCATAGCGCCGAAAGGTCATAAGGGACTTTCTAACAGGCTGGCGCTCGGCAAGGTGCTGGACTGTAAACGTATAAGCCGCGTTGATATTGATTTTCTGCGGAGCGAGGAGCTGGCCCATAAAGATGTCGCGCTCCAGCGGGTCCAGCATGGGGCCCTCGCTTCCTTGTTTACCCCACTGCGGGACAAGGACGCTCCAGTCGGAGCCGCCGCCAAGCATTGAGTTCCAACGATAAAGTGTTTTGATGGCAACATCGCCCAGGGTGTCGTGAAGTTGCGCGAAGGCGTGGGCGCTGTTATAGGCGGCGGCGAACTCGGCATCGGCTTGTGCGGCGGTGCCGGTATGCGTTGAGCGGTGGGCCTGCCAGGCGCGAACTAGGTCAAGCCGCGCCAGCGCTATTTTGCGGGAGCTCTCCGGGATGGAAGGTTCCGCCGGAACAGGCGCTGAAGGGGCTTGTGGTACAGGAACCAGCGCTGCGGCGCTGGGATTGAGTTTCAGGCGTATGTCTTCCGGGAGCGCGCTCGGGGCGAATAAGCGGGTAGCCTTGTGGTTAATTATGACCTGGGCGGAGGCTGACCACTGCTCGCGCCAGGCGCGGATGCGCAAGCTCTCAAACGGGAGCTGGGTAGCGGCGGCGATTTGCTTGAGGGTCAGCGCGGTGGCGTCCATGGTCAGTCCCCTAGGTGTTCGTATGCCAGGATAAGTGATGCGGCGGCAGCCCGGTTCCCGCTCATCTGCGCCGCTATTATAAGGTTGTAGAGGATATCCTTAAGACTCATAAGGCGCTCCATGTCTCCCCATCAATTCGGCTATGACCTTCCTTCGGCAGAAACATTTCTGGGGAATATCCTCGCGACAACACCGCCTCCCGTATCGCTGGCGGACATTTATGGGGTGCGTAAAAGCCGTACTCCACCAACTCTATTGCGCCGATGTCGAATATCTGCCAGCCCAGCACTTCTTTAGGTATACCGAGCAACTGACTAATCTTGTCGAGGTTCTGTGCAGAGGGAAGACCTTGGAGTGAAAATCCCGCCGCACGGATATTTTTCCAGCGGCCGGGTTGTTGTAGGGTCCACTCTTGGAATGCCATGCGGAGCGTGCGGTAGTTGAGCAAGCGCCAGGCGGGGAACCACTTGTCGCCAGGTATTCGCTTTTCCGGCTGGCCAAGGATGCGCTGTCCTGCGGCGAGTAAAACTTGGCCTACTATGTGGGTTAGCGTCCGCATAATCGTTTTATCTCCTTATATATGCGGTCGCTTTTCGAACGGCCTGAAAGGACTTGGCTCACAGCCGCACTGCTGACACCGCAACCCAGCGCTATATCTTTTACCTTCACACTACGCAAAATTAGCCGCGCTTTTAGTTTGCGTGCTTTATTTTTTTTGATATTGTTAATTGAATTCAT
>JAAYTX010000200.1 GCA_012523635.1 Elusimicrobiota bacterium | reverse complement strand
CGGGCATTATCAATGAACAGTCTCCGGACGTCTCCACAGACCTGCCAGTGCTCTACGGCGCGCATGCAGGCGAAACCATAGAAAGCGTGCCGTTACGACGCTACGACCTGCCCCACTCGCTTAAAGACATGAACAAGCGCTATCTGCCGCGCTTCCTGGGCCCGATAAAGCGTTTCCTTAAGGACAACCCGCTGGTAGGCACCAGGCTGGTGGCACCAAAACCCGGCGAGGAGATAAACCTGCTCTCTCCTGTAGAACTTGAAGACCTGCCAAAAGAAGACGAGCAGCCGACGCGCGTTCCCACAACGCAGCAGCCCGATTACACGAACACGACCAGAGGGCTGGGCCTGGACAAGCAGTAAGCCGCGACAGGAATTGAAAACGGGAGCCTTTTGGCTCCCGTTTTTTATGCCCAAAAGAGGTCCGTTTATCTTGAAAGAGCCTCGTGAATGCTTTCGGCTATCGTGGGATGCGCGAAAACAGTCTTTTTCAACTGCGCGGCAGTCAGGCCTGCTGACATGGCCACAGCCAGTACGTGCAGAAGCTCGGTAGCGCTGGCGCCTGCCAACTGCGCGCCGAGAATCCTGCCTGTTGCCGAGTCGCTAAGGATCTGGAAAAAACCTTCGGTCTGGTCCTGCGCCAGCGCACGGCCCGACCCGAGTAAAAAAGCCTTCTGCTGTTTCACCGCAAACCCCGCCGCTTCGGCTTGTTTTCTGTCCATTCCTATTGAAGCGATTTCGGGCCAGGTATAGACGCAGCGCGGTATAAGCGAATTATCGTAGTAAGCCGAGCCGCCAAGGGCCAGTTCCGCCGCGGCGGAGCCCTGCGCTCCGGCCGCATGGGCCAGCATGCAGAGTGAGTTCATATCTCCCACAAAAAAACAATTCTGCGGACCGGCGCGGAACGACGGATCCACCTTCACGCCGCGCCTGTCCCAGTTCACGCCGATATTTTCCAGCCCAAGCCCGCCGAGCTGCGCCACGCGCCCGACGCATACCATTATCTCGTCGGCCTGGAGTTCCGTGCCGTCGTCCAGCGCCAGTTTTTTAGGCTGCCCGGGCTGAGCCGACACTGAAACCGCTTTCCTGCCCAGATGCAGCTTTATCCCCCTCTTCTCAAACGAAGTCTTGAGCAGGCGGCCCAGGGCCTCGTCTTCAGCGGGAAGCAGCGACGGGGCCATTTCCACTATTGATACGGAAGCCCCCAGCGCGTTGAAGAAGCACGAGAACTCAGCGCCGATTACGCCGCCGCCCACGATTATCACGGAAGAGGGCAGGCGCGGCAGGTCGAAAACGCTGTTGGAATCCAGCAACCCGGCGCGTGCGGAGTCAAACGGCGGCGGGAAAAAGGGAACGGTGCCGGCAGCCACAATCGCGGAATCAAACTCCAGCTCAGCCGTGTCCTGACCGGAACGCACGCTGGCCTTATTGGCGGAAATGAAAGAAGCTTCGCCCTGCACATAGCGTATGCCCTTGGCGTCAAAACTTTTCCGCAACCCCATTCTGAGCTTTTCTATCACAGCCTGGCGGCGGCGCTGTATTTTTTCCCAGGAAACGTTTTTTTTCAAGCCATCCAGGACAGGCGCGCTGTCGTCGGTCAGAAGATTTTTGAGTTCGACAAGCCCATGGACCTTGTGAGCTGCGTCCAGATAGGATTTAGAGGGTATACAGCCCCAGTTGAGGCAGACTCCG
>JAAYTX010000199.1 GCA_012523635.1 Elusimicrobiota bacterium | reverse complement strand
TGTGCCCTGAGTTTTTTCGCCACTATCCCTGTGGCGGCGGAGGTAGAGTTTGACACCTCCGGCTCTGCGGCTTTGGGCGGTATTGTCGAGATCGTGAGGTCGTACTCAAAAGGCACTCGTATGTTGGCCGGCGGGACATAGTCAGAGACTTCCGGGGGAAGCGGCTGCGGGGCGGGCACAGGCGGGGCCGTCAGCTCGGCGGTTTGCATCGACATGTAGACCAAAGCTCCGCTGCAGGCGACTACTATCGCGAGAGGAAGCCAGCGTTGAAAGTCGAATTTCATAGGCTTAATTGTTGGCGAACTTGCTGCTTCCCCCTGATTCCGTCGCGGGTGCCTCCGCGGGGGGGGGGCGCTACAGCCGCCGGTTTCTGCCCCTGCGCAGGTCCCTGATGTTTGCCTTTGGCCGGAGCGATCGTTTCCGGCGCTCCGAATTTGCTGGCCGGTTTGGTTTCTGGCGCCGGGGCGGCATTCTCTCCTGAAAATTTAGATGACCTTTGTGTCTGAGCCGGCGGGGCATCTTCTTCCACGAATTTGGAGGATGAGCCGGCTGCCGGTTGTTGGGCTTCAGGCAGTTTAGGCTCTGAAACTTTCACGGCGGGCAGTACTGGAACCGCCGCCTTGCTCTCGACGGTTTGGGAGCTTTTGGCCACGGGTACCGCTGTATTTTTTACCGGAGCTTCGGTTTTGAGCGTTGCGGAAGAAACCGCCAGATTTTCCGTTTCGCTTTTGTGTTCCGCAGCTTTTGGCGTTTTGTCTTTGGTTTCCTTCTTGGCGGACAGCGGCTGCATCAGTATGGCCAGCTTTAAGTTCATCATATAGCCTATGATGGCCTCGCCTTTTTTCTTCACTATAGGCTGTATGCTGATGTCCGTCACGTTGATTCTGATTTTATCGTTCTCAAATCGTCCAAGGAGCTTCAGCATGTCCAGATACTCGCCGGACAGGTTCATTTCCACCTTCAGTTGGCGCAGGGCGGTGGGATCTTTGGACGTGGTCAGCGACGGGTTCAGGCTCGCCACGGAAAGGTTGGCCTGCCGGCACATCTCTCGGAGGTCGCGCACCCATTCAATATACTCGGTGTTGGGCGACAGTCTTTGCGAATAGATTGATACTGTCTGTTTCAAATCCTGGTGTTCGCGTATGAGGGATTTGCGGACCAATTGTTCCTGGTTCTTCACATAAAGCGTGGTGAGCTTCATATAAAGCGAGGTTCCGATGCCGCCCAGTCCCGCCAGACCGATGAATGCCAGGACCACAAGGCGCAGCGCAAAGGGGTTTTGCAGATGCACCAGGATATTGCTTTCAAAATCCTGCTTGAATTTATCAAGGCCTTTCATGGTTTGATGCCGGTCATGGGTAACAGGAAATCACAGCCAGATATTCCGTCCCGTCCTCCATGGAATTAGCCGAGTCGAGCTTTATCGTTTTGAAATATTTTTTTAAAACTTTGGATTCCTTGAGCGCGGCCAGCAGCTCTTCCAGTTCGCTTTCGGCCTTGCCGGGTACACCGCCGCTTTTGGCTATGATTGTCAGCTTCAGCGAACGCGCGGCTTTTTTCTGCCACAATGCGTCGGTGGCAACAAAACTTGTCATCTTGATGTTTTTGGACAGCAGGTTGGAGAGGTCGTTGAGCACTTCCACCCAGGAGATGCGGTCCTGGTAAAACTCTATAATAGGGCCAACCGAGCGTTTCATGTTGTTTATATCGCCGCCTATCTGGCCGTTGCTCATGCCCTGCGACCACAGCGTCTGCTCATTCAGCGCTTTTTGAAGGCTGATATTCTGCTCTATGCGGCCGGCGTGCATCCACAGAAACAGGGTGGCCAGCAGCACCGACGCCATGGAGATGAGCGAATCCAGATATGGGAAGGTGGAGACTATGGACATGGGCTTGAGCATGCCCCTGGCCAGGTTCATTGTGGAGATTTCAGGATGCATCGCGCCCATGCCAAGGCCCATGGCTATCATGTTGCCGTCATATGGAGGCGACTTTACCACTTTTATGGACGGAGCATTTGTCATTTCCGTAAGCTTGGTTTGCAGGTCTTCCGGAAGGTCGTCGCCCTGTATTATTATCGGCGGGGTGGTTTCCTGGCCGTAGACGTTGCGGGCCATGGTGTTAAAGCTTTGTACTATCACAAAAAGGGTGGCGCGCAGGTTGTTGAGGTCAAGCGGCACCAGCTGCCAGGCTATCGGCGTGTCGCCCATGTTAAGCGAGGCCAAGCTCATATCCGGGCCTTTCACTATGCGGATTTCAAAAGTTTTCTGCTGCGACGGTGGCTGGTAGTGCCAGGCCGCGCGCAGCGCGGCCCAGGGCGCCGGCTCAAAGCGCATGGGGCGCAGCGACAGGGAATCGTACTGCATCCAGGTATCCATCAAAAGCTTTTTCTGAACCGCGCATATCAATATATAGTTCTGGTCGCCGATTGAGATGTGTTTCCAGTCGTGCACCAGCTGCGGGGAACTCAGGAACTCCGCTTTCGGGTTTTCCGAGATGACGGAGTCTATGTCCAGCTTGGGGCCCGGTTTTGACATCGTGGCGAATGCATAATAAAAAACAGTGGCGTCTTTTACCGCCACGGACATGAGGTCGGGGATGTTTTCCTTCAGATGCAATATTTTTTGGGCCAGAGTGGTTTTTGTGTGGGCGGCGGCGTTGAAGTCGTCTTGTTTCTTGTCCTGTTCTTGCTCGTCTTCCGTCCTTGCGTAGGGGAAGATTTCTTGCAGGCATTCCTGCAGTTTTTTCTGGCTGAGATCGTAGGTCTTGGCTTCGGTTTCCAGGCCCTTGAACGATGAATAAATTCTGGTCACGTAAAGCGTTTTCCCGTCCGAATACAGGCCGTATCCGGAGTAGAATTTGCGCAGGATATCTGTAAAAAGCTGTTTGATAGGCATATATCTTCAGCGGCAAAGCTGCGTGCTGAAATCTGCGGCGCACCTGCACCCGGCCCACGCGGTCTGGGTGGTAATCAGCACCTGCCATTTGGATGGGCCTGCCGCCGTAAACTGCAATATGGCGTAAGGCGCGGCCGTGGATATTGTGCACTGGTCCCCGCTGGCGGGTACGGAGTCCGATTTGGTTTCCAAAAGCGATACCGCGCGTGCCGTGGAGGTGTTGAAAATGTTTTTGCCTTCATAGACCACGGGCAGCCGCTCGATGGTTTTTACCGAGGAGCGTACATGCGCCGACAGCAGCGCTATGCCTGTTACGGAAAGCATCAGGAAGCACATCGCCACTACAAACGAACTGCCCCGTTCGGATAAAAAATGGCGTCCGTTCATAGCGGTTTCCACCAGAGGTCCACGGCCGAAGCCAGAGTGGTAGCCGAAGCCGGGAACGGTTTCTTTTCAAAAAGGCAGCGCAGATGCAGGGTTCCGTTAGTCGAAGAAGTGGAAATTGAACTGAGGTAAAGCGCCGCCGTGGTGGTGGAAATGGTGGAGGACTCGTAGCGCATGAGCATATGCTCGGCGGCGTTGGCGGAGTAGGTTACGGTGCTGCCGGAGGCGGCGTAGGTCATGGTGATGTCGCTGCCTGTCCAGGACGCCACTGTTGTGGCGGAAGAGATGTCCGTTACCAGTTGGGAGCGGGCCAGTTGCGTCTCCGAGTCCAGCTTTGCGCGCGCCTGCACGTGCATTCTCTGGCGTTCCAGAGAGCCCCAGACGCTCATGACGCCGCCCACGAAAATCATGAATATCATGCTGGCGACTGTCATTTCCAGCATGGTCACGCCTTTCCGTGAAGCGATTTTCTGTATCGGCATTTTAATTCGGGTAAAGGGCTATCACCGCTGTCTGCGACGTTCCGCCGTTGCGCGTGACTGATTCAACCACGGCCTGGTAGCGGGCCGAAACCGTGCCGGTCGACACTTCAGTCACCAGCATGAAGTTGCCTTCGGCCGAAGGCACATAGCTTATGTAGGAGAAAATAGGTTCGATTTTCCGCAGGGCCTCGTTTTGCGACGAGTGGTTGGCCAGCATCATGGCAAGGCCGCCCATGGCCACCGCTATCAGCACCACTGAGGCCTGCACTTCCAGGAAGGTGAATCCGGCGGTTTTTCGCATGTGCGCGAATGGTATCATTAATATATTTTACATAGGCGCGGATTGGTCTTGCAACAGTATTTTCACAAAGCCCCAATATTAGTATCCTGAGTTCATGCGCGCATTCCGGAGCGGGAAATGAGGGTTTTTTGCGGCTCTTTCAGGGCTTTGGAACGCCGTTTATGCGCGGATCTGCGTCCGACTGGGACGAAAACTCTTGTAGTGGCGCCTTCCGGGCGCCTGCTGGAAAGGCTGGAGCGCGCGTTGCTGGAACGGCACGGCTGCATCGCTGGGGTGGAGTTCCGCACTTTCCTTGGCCTGGCCGGGGCTGTCGCGGCCGAAAATTGCGGCGGGCGCGCCCTGTCCTCGGATGCGGCTTTCTATGATTTTCTGCTTAAAACGGTTCTGGAAAAAAGCGGCGGAGACGGCCTTCCGGGCGCGCGCGGCTGCGTTTCCGCCGTCAGGGCCGCCGTGCGCGATGTCACCGACGCCTGCATAGACCCAGCTCTAGTGCTTGAGCATCTGCAGGGAGACGAGTTCCGCAAGAGGAGCGAGGCCGAGCGCGTAACCTGGCTGCTGGGCATTCAAAGGGCTTACCTGGCCCGGTTGGAAAAAACATCGCAACTGCCGCCTTATACGCTTTTCCGCATGGCGGCGGAACTCGCCCCGGCTTCGCAATATTTGCGCGGTTTCGACAGCATAATTTTTTACGGGTTTTACGACCTGACCGGCCTGCAGTACGAACTGCTTCGTGCCGTAGTAAAGGCGGGGGGTAGCCGTTTCCTCTATTATCCGCTGGTGAAGCATCCGGCCTACGAGTTTGCCCGCCGTTTTTACGAAAGCAACATCGCCGGTTTGTCATCGGAAACCCTGTGGCTGGATGAGGACTGGAAAGACTGCGCCGTGGGCGCTGCCCTGGACGGGCTGTTCACACCCGGTGCCGCCGGCGCGCACGTGTCCGGGGAAAAGCTGTCCGTGGCTACGGTTTCCGGCCGCGGCGACGAACTTTGGTTCGCCGCCAAGGAAATACTGCGGCTTGTGGAGCGGGAGGGATACGCCTGGTCTGATATTTGCGTGACGGCCAGGACATTCGAGCCATACCTTTCGCGCCTGCGCCAGATGTTTGCGGAACAGGGTGTTCCGGTTGCCGACAGACAGCCGCTCCCTCTTCTTTCGCATCCGCTGGCGCGGACGGCCTTCGCCATACTGACCGCGCGCGAGTCCGGCTTTCAGGCTAAGCGTCTGCGCGAAATTGTTTCTTCGCCATATTTCAAGCGTAGCGGAGAAGCTTCACGCTGGCTGGCGGTCAGCGCGGGTTTGGGCGCCGTCGCGGGCCCGGGCAATATATGCGCCGCTTTAAGGCACGCGGGGCCGGACCCGGCGGAAGAAGAACAGGGTGCGCTGTCGCTTGCCGCCTGGGCGGAGGAACTTGCCAGCCGGCTTGAAGCGCTTTCTCAGGCCGGAGACTGGAACTTGCTTTGCTCGCAGGCAATGGAAGTGCTGGAACGGCAGTTGGACCCGCGGGCGGAAACAGCAGATGAGGCGGACGCCTGGCGCTCATTCCGCGAATGTGTGCTGGGCCTGCGCGCGCTGGCCGATTTGCGTCCGGCGCTCAAAGGCGAATTTTTGGAGGAGCTGGCGGCGCGGGTTGAAGCATCTTCGCTCAAATACGGGCGGCGCGCCCCCGGCGGCGTGCGGGTTTTGGACGCCATGGCCGCGCGCGGGCATTCTTTCCGCGCGGTAATCGCGCTTGGCCTTAATGAGAAGCTTTTTCCGCGCGTGGTGCGGGAGGACCCCATTCTGCGCGACGAGCACCGCCGTTTCCTGCGCGATGCCGGCGGTTTCTGGATAACGCCCAAGCTTGAGGGCTACGAAGAGGAGCGCCTCCTTTTTCACATGATGGTTTCCTCGGCGGAGGAAAGGCTCGTCTGCGTGTGTTGCCGTTCGGATGAGGAGGGCAAGGCTGCGGTTCCCTCGCTGTATCTTGAAGAGCTTTGCGCTTCCTGCGGGTTCCTGTTGCGCGACGCGGGGCGCGTAAGCTCTGTCCCAAGGCGTTTTGCGGACAAGTTTTCAGATTGCGACAGTCGCCTGCTTTCCGCGGGAGAGCTTTCAGCCGCGCTGAGTCTTTTCGGGTCGCAGGCGGCATATAAAAACGCGGCCCTTGAGTCGGAGTTCTTCGCTTCCTGCCGAGGCAAGGCCGCCGACTTGCGTTCGGCGCGCGCGCCGGGGCATTACGACGGCATGGCGGGGGCTTTGCGCGGTTTTTGGGACGGCATGAACCGGCGCGGTCTTTCCCCGTCGGCGCTGGAAAGCCTGCTTTCCTGCCCCATGCAGTTTTTCCTGCATTATGCCCTCGGCCTTGATTCCGGCGGTTCGGCGCTAGACCCCGGAGGCCTCGCTTCTGATATTAAAGGAAGGCTGTATCACGAGGCCTTGCGCGGGTTATACGGGCATATGGCCGGGAAGCCGTGTTCGCCGGGCGAGGCCGCGCGTTTCCTGGGCCGCTATTTCAATTCGGCCCTAAGCGGCAGTTACGGCCTTTATCCGCTGGTATGGAAATCGTTGTCCGAGGATATGACACGGCGTCTCCTGCGTCTTTTCGAGGCCGATTGCGCGATTGGCGGCGGTTTCTCTCCGGGAGAGTTCGAGCGCGAAGGGTTCGCGCAAAGCCGCTGCGGCTTCAATGTGCACGGCAGAATGGACAGGCTGGACATAAACGAACAGGAAAAGGCTGTGCGGGTTGTTGACTACAAGACTTCCATAAAGAACCGCCCTTCTAAAACGGAAAAACTGCTTTCTTCCGGAAAAATTTTCCAGCCGTTCATTTACCTGGAGCTGGCCGGGGCTTTATTCGAAAGCAAGGGTTTCCGGGCGCGGGAAGCCGTCTTCCTGGGAATCGAGGATGACTTTGGTGCGGACGGACAACCGGCCTCGCAGTCCTTCACTCGCGCCGATTACGAAGTGTCGGCCCCGCTGGTGGAGAAGCTTTCCGCGGTGCTGGCGGAGCTGGCGCGCGGCGGAGAATTTTTTATAAGGCCCGCCCTGGGCGAACGGGAGCGCTGCTCCTGGTGCGCCTACGACGGGATTTGCCGCAACCACCACGCGGCAAGCGCGGCCCGCGCCGATGAAAGCGCGCCGGCCCGCAGGCTGGAATCGGCCCTTGACGGAGGCGGCAATGAGGCTGACTGACGCCCAGGACAGGGATTTCGCCTCCTTTGCTCTCGACAGCAACATCATAGTCGAGGCGGGGGCTGGAACCGGCAAAACCAGGATACTGGTGGACAGGCTTTGCTTTCGTCTGCTGGCGAAAGACGACCCGATAGAATCGTTTGTCGCGCTGACTTTCACGGAAAAGGCCGCAGCCGAACTGAAGTTGCGGTTGTCCGTGGTCCTGGGCGCGATAGTGTCGGGCAGGAGCGAGGCCGGTTCGCAGTCTGCCGCGCTGCTGGACAGGCTGTCGGCCTTGTCTCCGGGACAGGGAAAACGGTTTCAGGCGCGCGCGGCGGCGGCGTTGTCCGCGCTGGATCGGGCGCAGATAGGCACAATACACAGTTTCGCGTCGCACATACTGCGGCTTTATCCGCTTGAGGCCGGGGTGGACCCGGCCTTTGAAGTGGACGAGGGGCCTGTATTTGACGAGCTTTTTGATTCCGAATTCGGGAAGTGGCTGGAAGCCGAATTGACCGACAACAATCCGCGCGCTCGTGACTGGGAAAAGCTTCTGCTTGATGTGGAAGTTGAGGAACTGCGCGGGCTGGCGGGTCAGCTTTGTCTTGAAAAGACAGGGACGGGGGGCGCGGATTCAGAAAAAAACGCCGCCGCCTTCTGCGCCAAGGCCGCCGAGGAGGCGCGGGCGCTGGCTGTAAAAATGGCTCCGGAAGGCAAGAAGTCTAGGAAAATAGAGCAAGTCCTTTTCTGGAGCGCCGCGGTTTTGGGCAATTATGGCAAATCCGCGGGGACGGCCCCCGAAGGGGAGGGTTTCGCCGGAGCGGCGCTCTCCCGCCCCAAGGATTGGGAGGAGGAGGATTTCAGCAGAGCCAAAAAGATTGCGGCGTTGGCGTCAGCTCTGAGCGGAGGGGGGCAGGTCATTGCCTTGGCCGAGGAGCTTTTGCGGCCTTTCGCGGACCGTTTCAGGCAGTTTTACTCAGACAGGGGCGCCATTTCGTTTGACGGGCTGCTTGTCCGTGCCAGGAACCTGCTCAGGGACAATTGTGAGGTGCGAAACAGCCTCAAGCGGAAATATCTCGCCGTTTTCATCGACGAATTCCAGGATACCGATCCGTTGCAGGGCGAACTGCTCCTTTACCTATGCGAAACTGCGGGGGCGTCGGCCTCGGATTGGCGCGACATACGTCTTCAGGCAGGCAAGCTTTTTGTGGTGGGCGACCCGAAGCAGTCCATTTACCGCTTTCGCGGCGCCGACATGGGCGCTTACGGGCAGTTTACCGGGCTGATGGAGAAACAGGGCGCGCGCAAATGCTTCCTCACGAATAATTTCAGAAGCCGCGCAGGCATCATAAACGCCGTGAACGCGCTTTCCGCCCCGGTTATAAAGGCGCGGGAAGGGTTTCAGCCGGAATATGTTCCAATAGTTCCCGCCATTGATGACGGGGCCGGGGAGGCGTGCTGCGCTTCCCTGCTGCTCTATTCTCCACCGGCAAAAGCCCTGGCAGGGGATTCCAGATCGGCTCAGGCGGCGGAACTGGCCCGCCTTGTAAAAGGCATGGTTTCACCGAAGGCGGGCGGGCTGCGTTTCCGCGATGTGGCGGTGCTGGTGCGGAGCGTTTCGCCCCTTCCGTATCTGATAGAAGCTTTGCGCGACGCGGACATCCCGTATGTCGTGGAAGAGGACAGGTATTTTTACGGCACGCAGGAAGTTTGCGACATGCTGGGCTTGTTGCGGGCGCTGGCCGAGCCGGGGAATAAAATAGCCGTCGCCGGCCTGCTGCGTTCCCCGCTTTCGCCGCTGGGCGATGATGAGCTTTATGAACTGAAACAGGCGGCTGATTTCGATTATTTGAAACCGCCGCCTTCAGGTTTCGCACGGCTTGAAGGTTTTTACGCCTTGCTTAAGCGCCTGCACGAATTGTCCGGCCGCATGCCGCTTGGCGCTTTTGTGCGGCAGGCTCTTGCCGATACCAGGTGCCGGGAACTGCTTTCCGCCGCATACAACGGACAGCAGACGCTGGCCAACGTGGAAAAATTCGCTTCCATAGCCGCCGAGTTCGGCGAGCGGGGCGGCGGTTCCGTAGAGGTGTTTCTGGCGCAGGCCGGAAGATACATGGACCAGCGCCGCGGGGAAGGCGAAAGCCCGCTTGCGGACGAATCGTTGGATGCCGTCCGCATAATGACTGTGCACAAAGCCAAGGGGCTGGAATTCCCGGTGGTTTTCCTGCCGGACGTCTGCGCGGCTTCAGGCGGAAACCAGAAGCGGCCCATGCTGCAGGACTGGAGCCTGGGCCTTCGCGGTCTGCGCATGGGGGCGCATTGCGACGGCCCAATGGCGGTGCTTGAGTTCCGCGCGGCCGAACAGCAGTCCGAGGAAGAGAAGCGCATACTTTACGTGGCCCTTACCAGAGCCAAACAGCGTTTGTTCCTGCTGGGCGGCCCCAAACCCGCCAGGGACAGTTTTGCGGCTTATATAAGGCAGGCGGGTTTTTGGCCTGAAGACGGAAAAGGCCTTCCTGACGGGCTTGCGCTGTCGGCGGAATACATAAAGGGGGCGGGAGCGGCCGCCCGCGGCGCGGGCAAGGCAAAGGCGGGGCGTTCGCTTTCCACGCAGGAATGCGGAGAGTGGGCCCTGGCATGGGAGGCGCGTTCCTCGGCTTACGAAGCCGCGCACGAGAGCATAGCCTCAAGCGCCACGGCGCAGATGGAGCGCGAACATGAAACTTTGCCCCCTGACAGGGAGGAACCGGAACAGGCAAGGCTGGCCGGACTTATATGCCACAAGGTTTTGGAGCGCCATGATTTCAAGTCCTCATTCAGCAAAGCCGAGATAGCCGCGGCGGTTTCGTCCGTTGAGTTTGAAGAGGGCGAGCCTTTGCCAGCTGAGGCCATGTCCGCCGCCGGAAAACTGCTCATGAAATTCGGTTCCGGGCCGGCTTACGCCGAGATTGCGGGAGCCAGGGTGCTTGCAAGGGAATTGCCGTTTTCCTATATAGAGCCTGGCGGCGCGCGCCCGGCGGCCATGCGCGGCGTGATGGACCTTGTGCTGGACAGGGGCGTTTCCATTGCCGTGCTGGATTATAAAAGCGCGGGGGCAAAGGCCCTGTCCGGTGGCCGTTATGCGGCGCAGAAAGCGCTGTATCTCAAGGCCGCCGCAAGAATTTTTCCCGGCCGGAAAATAGAGTTTTATTTCGTGTCCCTCTCCGACGGAGCGTTGCTCTAGCGCGTTTGGCCCCACTTTTCCATAAAAGGTAATATGTCGGTAACAGCCGTTTAGGAGAAACCGCTATGTTCGATAAGCTTAAACAAATGATGGAACTCAAGAGCAAGATGGAAGCGCTTAAGCGCGAGCTGGATGCCACGGAAGTCGAGGCGCAGAGCCGGGACAAGACCGTGCGCGTGAAGCTTTCCGCCTCGCTGGAACTGCGCGGCGTCAGTATTTCCGCGGATATGCCGGAACAGATGCGCGCCGCCCTTGAAAAAGCCGTGGCGGAGGCGCTTTCCACGGCTGTGGCCGACGCCAGAAAAGCGGCGGCGGGCAAGATGGGCGCGCTGACTGGCCTTGGCCTGCCCGGCGGTTTGTCCTGAGCCGATGACCAAAGATACGGTCACCGCCGTAATAGGCGTGTCCTCGAACCCGTCAAAGTTCGGCTACAGGATATTCAAAAGCCTTTGCGATGCCGGATACAGCGTGTACGGGGTGAGCCGGGTCTGCGGCGAACTTTTCGGGCGCAAGCTCTACGGCTCGGTGTCGGAGTTGCCGCAGGCGCCTCAAACCGCGCTGCTGGTGGTGCCGCCCGAAGTCACGTTATCCCTTGTCAAGGAATGCGCGGCCGCAGGGGTGAAGACGTTCTGGATGCAGCCCGGCGCGGATTCAGACGAGGCTGAGCAAGCCGCGCGCGCCGCTGGAATGCAGACTGTGCGCGGGGCCTGCTTCATGGTCCGGGAAGGCGTCTGGTGACCCCGCTCAAGGTTATCGCTATAGCGGTGGCGCTTTCCATGGATGCGTTTGCCGTGGCCGTGGCAGGAGGCGCTACTCTAAAGCCGCCGTTGCGCGGCAAGGCGCTTAAGACAGGGCTGTTTTTCGGCGGTTTCCAGGCCGTGATGCCGCTGGCCGGCTGGCTGCTTGGCTCCACCCTGCGCTCTTATGTGGCAGGCGTGGACCACTGGGTAGCCTTCGTACTGCTGTCCGGGGTGGGCGGTAAAATGATTTACGAATCGCTGCGCGGCGGCGGTGGCGGCGTGTGCGACGTCTGCGGAAACGTCCCGCTTCTGATGCTTGCCATAGCCACCAGCATAGACGCTTTTGCCGTGGGGCTTTCACTTTCTTTCCTGGGGGCGGGCATAGTGGTCCCGGCCATGGTGATAGGCGCTGTTACTTTCGCTTTTTCAGCCGGCGGCATATATCTCGGCGCGCGGGCCGGACATTTTTTCGAGAACAGGATAGAAATAGCCGGCGGCGCGCTGCTTATCCTTATAGGTTTTAAAATACTGCTGGAACATCTTTACGGCTGGTGAGGCGGCAATGAACGTTATATCAAAGGAACAGATAGAACAGGTCTACGGCAGGATGAACGCCGTGTCCCCTGAAGAGGCGTCGAAAACCATTGAGTTCGTGAAAAGCCGGCAGCCTCACGCTTTCGAATATCTGGTATCGGCCGGAGCACAGCAGGATTTCACCAAGGAGGAGGCGCAGTGGCTGTCCTACATAGGCGTCATACTGTGCCGCATAATGGTGGAATCGGAGCCGGACCTGCCGCCCATCACGCGCGAATGCATAGACAAAAGCGCCGCCAAGATAACCGATTTGGTGCGCTATCTAAAGGGCAGCGACAAGGACGATTTCGTTAAAGTGATAGCGGCCATGCTCAAGGACTACCAGCAGCCGCACCTGCTTAATTTCGTGGTAAGCGTCATCAGGGCCGGGCAGGAGGAAAAGGCTGGCATCAGCTCCAAGAACGCCAGCGTTTTCTTTTTCTTCTTCAAGATTCTTATGGACGCTTTTATACAGACCCAGCAGGAGAAGGACGGCCCGTCAGCGCAGGAGTGACTTTATGGCGCGGCGCACCATCGGGTCGTATGCCGGATGGTAGCCGGGCCACCACTCGGTCACGCGGTTTTTTTTGTCCAGCAGCACCAGCGAAGGGACGCCCAGTATCTTGTATTCCCTGAACAGCTTGTTGCCTGCGTCCGGCGCGGCAGGAAAGTTAAGCGCCGTCTCGCTCATGAAGGCGGTAAGGCGCGCATCGCCGGTGTCATCAGGCGCAATACCCACAATCCCCAGCCTTGCCGATGGAAAATCCTGGCGCAGTTTGCGTACCGCGCGCGCAGCCTCCGCAGCCCCCTGCGTGTCGGGCGAGAAGAAAAAAAGCAGAACCGGTTCGTTTTTGCGGGATTCAAGCAGTTCTTCCGCTCTGCGGCCTTGCGCGGCGCAGGCACTGCCGGCGGTGAGCGTGAAGCCGGGGGTCAGCAGCAGAATACTTATCAGAAGAGTTTTCATTCCCAGCTACTATCATATATAAAAACCGGCGCGCCGGTCAGCCCGGCAAAGAAGTATAATTTCAGGCGTGAACAAGCCTCCCGCGCCTGAGATGCAGGAAAGCGTAGCCGCAGTGCGGCAGAGCCTGCTTCTGCAATTGTACTGCGGCGGGCTGCAGCGCCAATATCTCTACCTTGCGCCGCATGGCTCGCGCCGCCCGCTGCCGCTTGTGATAATGCTTCACGGGGCAGGCGATACTTCGCGCGGGGTCCTGATTCAGACCGGCTGGGCGGCAAAAGCCGTCAGCGAGGGGTTTGCCGTAGCCTGCCCCGACGCCGTGCGGCCTGATTGCGCCAGGAAGCCTTCTTTCCTGGAAAACCCGCAGATGTGGAATTCAGGCTACGAAAGAAGTTATGCCTTTGAGCAGGGAATAGACGATTCTTTATTCATCCAGGCGGTTATCGATGATGTTTCTCGGCGAACTGCGATTGATTCCTCCCGCGTTTACGTAACCGGTTTTTCAGACGGAGCGGCAATGGCTTTCCGCTGCGCGCTTTCTTTCCCGGAAAGGCTGGCGGCCGCCGCTCCGGTAGCCGGGCATTGCTGGCTTCCCCTTGAATATGCGTCGCTGGCGGCTCGTCTGCCGCTTTTGTACATAGCCGGAAGCGAAGACCCTTTAAACCCTCCTGCGGGAGGGATGGTGCGCGCGCCCTGGGGGGATTTTGTATACAAGCCTCCTGCGATGGACATGCTTTCAAGCTGGGCGGCTCTTAACGGCTGCAGCCGGAAACCGAAGCCGCGCGCAGCCGGCGCCGGTGTAACGCGCCTTCTTTTCGGTTCCTCTAAGGCGGGTTCTTGCGTGGATTATTATCTGGTGTCTGAAATGGGCCACGTCTGGCCCGGCGGCTGCAACCGTCTGCCGCCTGAACTGGCGGGCAAGGACTGCTCGGCAATTAACGCCACTGATCTGATTTGGAAATTTTTCAGTTCCCATTCCCGCGCCGGTGCGGCCTGTGGAGCGTTAGCGGAATGAAAGAGGGCAAGGCAGCCGCGCTGGCGCTGGGGACCGGCTGCCTGCTGGCGTTTCTGCTTCTGGAAGCCCTGCTGCGCATTTTCAACCCGTTCGGTTTCCGCCTGAAAGGCGAGGAAATCATCCTTCCTGCCGGCAAGGTTTACAAAATATCCCGTCACGCTTTCAGCAAGCTGGACCCGGTTATACTGCATACCAAAAACAGCCTCGGTTTCCGCGGGAGCGAGCCTGTCGCCGACCCGGAACAGGCGCTCGGCATCATCACTATCGGCGGAAGCACTACCGAATGTTTCTATCTCTCCGACGGAACCACATGGCCAGACAGGCTTGACGCCCTGCTGAACAGGGATTTCTCAGGCGTATGGCTCAACAACGCCGGGCTTGACGGGCATTCCACATACGGACATCTTCTGCTTCTGAAACAGCATGTGCTGAAGCTGAAGCCCAAAGTCGCGGTTTTTCTTGTGGGGCTTAACGACCTCGGCCGTCCGGCGCAGGCGCCAGGCGGCTGGTTTTCGCGTCTTGCTTCCCATAGCGCGGTTTTATCCATGCTGGAAAACCTTTCCCGTTTCCTTGACGCCAAACGCAAGGGGCTGGTGCACAAACAGCTGGATATCAAGGCTTTACCGCAGGAGAAGCTGTCCTCCTCCGAGGAAAACGCGATGCTTCTCAAGTATGAGTCCGGCCCGCTGCTGAAGGCTTACGCGGAGCGTTTAGACGCCATAGTCGAGTTGTGCCGGTCCAACGCAATAGAGCCGGTTTTTCTGACACAGCCCGCGCTATACGGCCCCGGCATCGACCCGCAGACCGGCACAGACCTGGCGTCCGTGAAGGCCTGGGAAGGCAACGGAGAGGTTTCCTGGAAAATAATGGATATGTATAATGATGTTGTCAGGGGGGAATGCCGCAGTAAAGGGTTGTTGTGTGTTGATTTGGCGCGGTCCATGCCGAAAGATTCCGCGTATTATTACGATTTTTATCATTTCACCGTTGCGGGGGCTGAAAAGGTGGCCGATATTGTGTACCATGAACTGAAGCCGTTTTTGGAACGACGCTATGGAGCGTTTCGCCGTACTAGAGGGAGCGTTTGATGGAAGTTTTGCGCGATTTATGGCGTTTTCTCAAGGTGCGCAAGCGCTGGTGGCTGCTTCCCATGCTGCTGGTGCTGCTGTTGGTG
>JAAYTX010000198.1 GCA_012523635.1 Elusimicrobiota bacterium | reverse complement strand
GCGCCGCCAGCCAGGCCCCGAAGACGACAGAACGCGGAACCGACGCCCCCAGCCCGCAGTTAAGCGCATACACCAGGCACCCCAGCGCGCAGCAGCTCAGCGCCGCGCCCAAGACGTCTATCCGCGCAGGAGCCTCCTGCTTACGGCGCGGCAAAAGCGAGACGGTGTAAATGCCGGCGGCGGCCACGGGCACGTTAATCGCGAACAGCCAGCGCCAGCCGATATGCTCGACGATGAATCCCCCCAGAGTAGGGCCCGCCGCAAAGCCCAGCGACCCGAAGACGGAAGCCGCGCCCAGAGCCCTGCCCAGCATCTCCGGCGGCACGTTGCGCGCGGCCACGGCAAGGCCCGTGGCAAGCAGCGCGGCCGCAGCCCCGCCCTGCAAAAGCCTGAAAAACACCAGCCACCCGAACCCCGGAGCGGCGGCGCACAACACCGAAGCCAGGCCGAAGGCGCCGTAGCCCCAGGCCAGAACGCGCTCCGGGCCTTTGGCGTCGCCCAGCCTGCCCAGCACAAGCAAAAGAGAGGCCGAGGCCAGCAGGTAGGACAGCGAAAGCCACGCTATGCCGGATACCGACGCGCCGAAAGCCTGCGCGAGTTCCGGCAGGGCCACGGTTATTATCGAGGAATCCAAATTGGCTATGAACACCGCCAGAGAGGCGGAAAGGACGGAGAGGAAAGCCGCTGATTTGGAGGACATCTGCCGGCCGACGGTGTCAGCCGCCGACACCCTGGGCGGGCGCCGTGGAAACGCCCTGCACGGCGGCTGTCGAAGCCGACTGGGCTTCGGGGGCCGCACCCTGCGCCGGGGCGGGTTTGGGGAAATTTTTGGCGAAGGCGCGCGCGAAGTCCAGCCTCTCCTGGATCGAGGGGCCGCTGCGCTTGAGGTAGAGGATGTCGTCGGGATACTTGGCGGACAAGGTTTCCAGGAGCTCCAGGTATTTATATGAATCCTGCACCGGCGCGCCGATGGCCGCCATTATGCGCATGGCGGTGGCGTCAGCTTCGTGATAGAAAACGTCGTCCAATGCGAAAGGTTCCATATCCATGATATGGTCAAGCGGGTCCTGTGCGCGGTGCCCCAGCTTCGCAAAACGGGGCATAAGCCAGCCGCCCAGTTGCGGCGGCAGGAACTGCACGCCCTTTCCCCCCGACAGCAGATAGAAAAGCTCGCCGTAATTGAACAGGGCGCGCTCCAGCATCCGCACGTCCTGCCGCATTATCGGGCGGGCCGACAGGCAGGCCAGCAGGCCCATCACCGCGGGCTGGTTGTCCTCAAGCGCGGCCACCATGCCGCGGGTAATGAATATCGAGCCGTCGGAATAGGAATAGGCGTCCAGACTGCCGTCGTTGATTACAGTGATTTTGAGGTATTCCCGGCCCGAACCGGTCACCTCGCCTATCATGATGCCGGCGTCCTTGAAATAGTCGGCTTCGACGAAAGAAGGGAGAGAGGAACGCAACTGCGCGGTCTTCTTGTCGGAAAGGCGCTTGTCCACAGCGTTTGGCACGTAAAGCGAACAGCCGGAGCAGGCCAGCGCGCACAGGCAGGCCAGCGCGGGGAAAAGGCGGGAGGAGTTTATTCGTACCATGGGTAAATCCTGTCCGGCGTCTTGGCGTCTATGCAAAGGAAGAAAGCCATCATGACCTGCTCGTCAAGGCCGCAGGTGTTCAGGAATATGGGTTCGGCCAGCCATTGCCTGTCGGTGATGTTCACGTAATAGGAGTTGCCCAGCGACGGGGAACGCTTCATCTCGCCTATGTTGCGGCCCTGCGAGTCGAAGATGAAATAGCTGGAGCGGTTAAGGCCGAAAAGGTGTCCCATAATGCGGCGGGTTATGCTTCTGAAGGCCGACTTTTCCTTAACATAGACCAGCCTGTTTCCGCGTATGTCGTGCAGCGACCAGCGGCGCACCGGGAACGGGAACCCCTTCCTGAAATGACAGATGGTCTTGCCGTCGGCGTTTTTCAGCGAATAGGCGGTCAGGCCTATGCGCACTATGCGGAAAAGCACGCGCCCGTGCCTGTCATAGACCTTGACGGCCTTGGGATAAATGATTGAGCCCGCGATGCCAAGCGCGGCAAGCGCCCACGCGCCCTGCACTGCATACTGGGGCACCTGCGCAAGCTGGCCGTTGAGCCCCCCGAATATCGAGAGAACGGCCGAGCAGACATTGATAAGAAGGGCGAAAAATATGAAGGTGACGGCAGGACGCGGCAAGGAGGCCGAATAGCGGTTGCCCTGTATGCGCCCGTCGAAATGCATGTTGAGGTAGGCATATTTCCTGTCCACATAAACCGGATACCCGGTAACCGGAGTGGCCGAGGTGCCAAGATACCGCACGCTGAAGAACAGCATTCTTATCAGAATCCACAGGCCCAGTATGGCGGCCGCCATGCGCAGCTTCAGTATAAGCGGGTCCACCACGTTCACGTCTTCGGTGAATTTCGGCATCCTGGCCAGTTGGTCCTTGTGGGCGAAATAGGGAGGAGAGGGCGGCAGCTTCACGCTGATTGTCTTGTTCTGCGCCCCGGTGGAAAGCACCTTAGCCACGACATCAGCGGAAAGGCCCACGGTATCGGCCGACAGCATGCTGCCATAGCCTTTCATGAAATAGGCGAAGCGCTGGAGCGACTGGCCGTTCTCTATGCATACATAAGGAAGGCGGAAAGCCTCCCAGCCGTTCTTAAGCTGCACCGCCTCAAGCTTCCAGAACTGGCACGACTGGTTGGCGGCTATCACCTGCTGCGAACGTTGAATGGTGGCGTCCTTGAATTCCCCCTTCAAGAGGGGCTCCAGCACGCGTATGTCCAGGTAGAACGCGGGGTTGGCCCTGCCCACAACGCGCAGGTAACGCGGGTTGTATTCGCCGGTCGCCACCAGGTTGTCTTCCGGTTTTAGCGTGAAGTTGTACAGGCCGTCCGGCGTGATGGGGTTGAAAACCGTGGCCTCTTCCTGGCGGCGCACTTCCTCGCGCACGCGCATCACCGAGGCGTCCACCTCGGTCAGATACGCTTTGGCCTGCTGAAGCGCGATATTGTCGGAGGTGAAATAAAAGACTTTCTTGCCGGACTGGAAGTACGAACGGAAATGGGGATTGCCCTTGGCGCTGGTGTAGAAAATGTAGGCGGAATCGTCCATGCCGGAAAGCTTTTCCTCCAGCACGCCGTCGGTGAAGGAATAGCCCTTGGAGGCGGTGGCCCCGAACTCGTTGTTTATGGCTTCCATGGCCTGCTGCATGGAGCGCATGTTGGTGTGGTAGACCGCAAACACCATCTTCCCCTTGCGGACGCCGAACACCAGGCTCGGGTGGTTGGATTTCAGCTCCTGCCAGTCGTCGGGCATGACGATGGACATCGTGTCCTGTTTCGAGGACAAAAGAAGGGCTTGCGCCGTTCCCGCCAACGGGAACTGGACGGAAAGCGCCAGCAGGGCTGTGCAGAGGAAACGCATAAGACGCGTATATTATAATATATAAGAACCTGTTTGTTTCAACCTTAAACCAGGATTCGCGGATATATGAAAAAGACCAGGAAACAGGCCAAAACCGCCCCCTCTAAAAACAGGCGGACGGCTCCGGCAAAGAAAACACCGGCCAGGACAAAAAAAGCCCTTCCGGCTGTGACGGACGCCGATTTCGAAAACGAGTACGACCAGGCTTACGACCCGCATAAGTTCGGGATTTGACCGCCGCATACGGACATAATGCCCCACGACGCCCTTTCCGCTTCCAAATCCAAGGCCGCGCTGCGCCTGTTTTACGCGCAGGCCTATGCCCGCTGCGCGGAAATGCTTTCGCGCACGGAACCGGGCGGGACAGCCGTGGAACTGGGGGCGGGTCCGGGCCTTTCCGCGCAGTTTTTGCCGCAACTGCTGGCCACCGACATAACTCCCGGCCCCGGCATACAGCTCGTGGCCGACGCCCAGCGCCTGCCTTTCGCAGACAATTCGCTGGGGGCCGTCTTCATGCTTAACACCCTTCACCATCTGCCGGACCCTGAACTGGCGCTTTCAGAGATACAGCGCTGTCTCAAGCCCGGCGGCCGCGCGCTGATAAGCGACCAGTATCCAGGCTTTCCCGGCGCGCTGGTCTTCCGCTTCCTGCATTCCGAACCCTATGACCCTTCCGCGCCGGGCTGGAAATCCAGCGCCGCGCACCCGATGGCAGGGGCCAACGGCGCAATAGCCCATATAATTTTCGTACGCAACAGGGACAAATTCCACACGCTTTTCCCGCGCCTTGAGCTGGTTTCGGTAACCCCGCACACGCCGCTGCTTTACTGGCTTTCCGGCGGGCTTAAAAGCTGGAAACTGGTCCCGGACGCCCTTGCCCCCGCCGCGGCGCGGGCCGACAGCGCGCTAAACCGCCTGCTCCCTTTCTGCGCCAGCTTCGCGGACTATGAGCTGGTCAAAAAATAGCCCCGTTTCCTTTGATATAATTTCATTAGCTTAGAAAGCCGGAGGTATTGAAATGCTTGCTTCATCCAACCCCGTAATGAACGAAAAGGCGTTCGCCGAATACGCCTCGTGGTCGCGCGAAGAGTCGATGACCATAAACGGCACAATAAACAAAACTTTCGCGCTGCTGTTCCTGACTGTGCTGGGCGCCATGCTGACATGGCGCAACCCGGCCTCTTTCGCGCCGTGGATGCTGCCCTGCATAATAGTTTCGCTGGGCGTGGCCGTGGCGCTTGCCTTCAAGCGCACCTGGGCCCCGTTCCTGGCCCCGGTCTACGCCCTCTGCCAGGGCGTGTTCCTTGGCGCGGTTTCGTCCATGATGAACGCCGCCTACCCCGGCATAGTGGGGCAGGCCGTCCTGGGCACGTTCACCGTAATGTTCGTCATGCTGGGCGCATACCGCGTGGGCTGGCTGCGGGCCACGCCGCTGTTCACGCGCATCATAGCGCTGGCCACCATGGGCATTTTCCTGGTCTACATGGTCAACATGGTGATGGGCATGTTCGGGAAGCAGATGGCGTTCATAACCGCTTCCTCGCCCCTGGGCATAGTGTTCAGCCTGTTCGTGTGCGGGCTCGCCGCCTTCAACTTCATAATGGACTTCCATATGATAGAGCAGGGCGCGCAGGCCGGAGCGCCAAAATATATGGAATGGTACGGCGCTTTCGGGCTGATGGTCACGCTCATCTGGCTGTACATAGAAATACTGCGCCTGCTCTCGAAACTCCAGTCGCGCCGCGACTGACGCGCCTGTTTTGACGCGACAAAAAAGCCGCCCTTTCGGGGCGGCTTTTTTAATCCTTGCCGTAAAGTTCAGCGGGCCTTCTGCACGCTTATGTAAAGGGGTATGCCGTCGCGCAGCAGGTCAAACAGCACGCCGTCCTTAAGGCTGGCCGCGCGCACGGCCTTCACGAAAGCCGCCTCGCCGGGGGTTTTGGCGCCGTTGACGCCCACCACCACGTCTCCGGGCTGAAGATGCTCCGCCAGCGGCGAATCGCGCCGAATGGCGCGCACCTCCATGCCGCCCGCCGCGGGCCCCAGTTCAAGGCCCTCCCACTGCACGGTTTTTTTTACGGAAGGCTTCGGCCTCGCCGCCTGCATTATGGAAGAAGGCCTTGCGCTTAGCGCAACCGTGATGCTGGCCAACCCGCCTTTGCGGTACAGGCCGAAAACCGCCTTGTCCCCCGCCTTCAGCGCGCCTATGTAGTCCGACACCTGCTCCGGCGAAGACATCTGGTTTCCGTCAACCGAGGCGATAACATCGCCGTGCTCCAGGCCGGCGGCCTGCGCGGGGGAGCCTTCCACCACCGACTGTATCAGCGCCCCGGACACAGACGGCAGGCCCAGAACCCGCACCAGCACGCTGTCCAGCGGCGCCAGCGCCACCCCGGCCCAGCCGGGGGCGGCAGCCTCAAGCCCTTTTTTAAGGCGGTCAAGCGACTTGCGTATTTCCGACGCGGGTATGGCGAACCCTATCCCGGCGGACGCGCCGGAAGGCGAGAAAATGGCGGTGTTCATGCCTATCACCTGCCCGGAAACGTTCAGCAGCGGGCCGCCGGAATTGCCCCGGTTTATCGAGGCGTCGGTCTGGAGCACGTTCTTGAAGACGCGGTCGTCTATGCGGATGCGCTGGCGCACCGCCGAAATGACGCCGACGGTGAGCGTCTGCTGAAGGCCGAACGGCGAGCCAATGGCCACCGCCCAGTCCCCGGCCTGCGCCTTATCGGAATCGCCAAGCTCCAGAAAGGGCAGCTTTTCGCGCGGGTCCACCTTAAGCAGCGCCAGGTCAAGATAGGGGTCCATTCCCACCAGCTTGCCGACATAGGAGGCTTCCTTGCCGTCCGGACGGGCAAGGGTCACTTTCATGGTGTCGGCCTGCGACACCACATGCGCGTTGGTAAGCACGTAGCCGTCTTCCGATATGATGAATCCTGAACCGATGCCGGAAAGCTTCTGCCTGTAAACTGGGGCGTACTGCTCCGGTATTCCGTAAAAGTAGTACTCCGGGGTTATGGCGCGGAAATCGCGCTCCTGCTCCACCTGTATGTTCACCACGGCGGGCTTGGCCTTTTCAGCCAGCGCGTTAAATTCGCGCTGCATGTCCAGCAGTATTCCGGCATGGGCCGCAGAGGCCGCAAACAGCGCGGCGGCAAGAAATAACAATCGCATAGGCATCCTCCTTGCGCGGCGGCCTCGCGGGCCGCCACGGCAATATTTTACAACCGGTAATTTCAGGATTTCAAGGCGGAAGCCGTCAGTAGAAAGACTGCGAGTAAAGCACCGTCCCCTGCCCGTCAAGAAGCAGCAGGCCCGCATCCGAGACGCTGATGCATTCGTCCGCTATGGTGAAGACGGCTGGCCTGCCCCCGGCTCCTTCGGCCAGATATTTGTATTCGGGCGACTGTCCGGGGAAATCCGGCCTGGCCAGTATCCTCGCCGTCAGCGCCGGGGCCGCGCGCTGAAGCGCCGCCTTAAGCCTGGCGTCGGCGTGTATGAAAAGGTAGTAGTCGCGGGGCTGGTCGGGCGCGGCGTCGGCAGGAAGGCTGATTGTGGGTAGCGCCTGTATGTAGAAGCCGCCCCAGTTGGCCGGGTGGTGCGCCTGAGAGCGCAAGCCATGGTTTGTGGCCACCGGCAGGTAGAAGCCCTCCAAATCATTATCGTAGGGGCTTAGCTTGACCCGTACATCCGCGGTGACCAGCACGCCGCGCGCCTGCGAGGCCGTATCCGACATTTCTTTCAGGCCGGCGGCGTATTCCGCAGTGGCGGCAAAGGCGCGGCGCTGCGCCTCGGTCTTGTATTTTGCGCCCAGTTCCGGCTTGAAAAGAAACAGGTCCGCGGCCATCGCGGCATAAAGTTTTTGAAACCCGCCGAAAGAGGCCAGCGTGCGCTGGGAACTCATAAGAAGGCGTTCCCCGGGTTTAGATTCCGGCGGCTTGCGGTCCTCTTCCTCGACCGGGGCGACCAGCAGTTCCCCCTTTCCCTCCAGCTCCTTTTTGGGCAGCGAGCCTTCTCCGCTTGCGATATAGGCGATATCCGGGTCCACGTTGTCGAGCACCCAGCCGTACTTGAAATAGTCCCATAACTGGCCCGGCAGGGAAAACGGCTTGCGCCAGTTTATGCGGGCCTCGGCGGCCTTGAACAGGCACCAGTTGGCCTCGCGCGGGCGGCCAAGGCTCCTGAACAGCCTTTCCCCCAGCACATAGCCGTCCATGTCGGACCGGGACAACTGGACGTTGTGCGCCCAGTCCCGCAAGGCGGATTCCACGTCTCCGGACATTTCATAGGCCAGCGCCCTGTAATAGTAAATCCCCTGCGGGCGCGCGCCAAGGGCCAGGGCGGCGGTGAAATCGCGCACAGCCCCGAAAGAATCCTTCTTCCTCAGCAGGTATATGCCGCGCTGGGCCAGCGCAAAACCCATGCCCGGCTTCAGGGCAAGAGCCCTGTCCAGAAGCGAAAGCGGTGTGTCTATCTCGGCAAGGTTTTTTTCATGGAAAAGCGCTGCGGCGGCATACATGCCTTCCGGGGAATCGGGGTACATCACCCGCAGTTCGCCGAGCACAGCGGCGTCCTGCGCCGGATTGCCGAGCAATGTGCGGTAAAGCCGTTCCGGGACTTCCTGTTGCGGCGGCTGCCCTGCCCGGGCGGGGCCGGAAATGCAGACAAGCAGGACGGACAGGAAAATGGAATTCATTGCGCGGGCTGGGCAGCCTTTTTGGAAATTGCGTGCTGCTTGAGGGCGCTCATCTGGCGGGCGGAGAAATAAGCCATGCCGCACACCAGCGCCAACAACAGCACCAGCCAGAAGGCGCGGCGCAGGGCCAGGTTCACGTGGGAAGAGTCTTTTTCCACGCTTATTTGCGACAGCAGCTCCTCTTCGTTCATCCGTGCCATTATAGCAAAGCCCCTGCGACACAAACGGCCTATAATGTAGTCTAAATATATATAATGATACCTGAGTGTCACGCTGGGGGAATGGCGCGCGCACTGTTATCACAATGAAATTGAAACAATTTATTTGCAGGAAAACCCTGCTTGCGGCACTTGTCTGCGCCATTTCAGCAGGACCAGCCGTATCTGCTGACTTGGTCCCGGTGCTGGCCCCGGTCAACCCGAACTTCATAACCCCTTCAACAGTCACGCTTCTCACTTCCGGCGGCAGGCCGCTTGGACACAGGGCCAGCCCGATTGACAGTTCCAGCATCTCACAGTCGGCCTTACTGACTGCGGAACGCGCGGCGCACGGCCGTCGCGGCTATGCCGCCGCATATGACTTGCGGACGGACGGCAGGGTGACCTCGGTTAAAAATCAAAGTACCTGCGGAACCTGCTGGGCCTTTGCCGCAACCTCCTCGCTGGAATCCAATTTGCTGACCGGAGAAAACCGCGATTTTTCAGAAAATAACATGAAAAATACGCACGGCTTTGACTGGAACCCATGCACTGGGGGCGGAAACGGCGACATGGCCACGGCCTATCTGGCCCGATGGTCCGGCCCCATCAACGAAACAGACGACCCTTACAACACATCAAGCAACGTGTCCCCCTCCGGCCTGACGGTGCAGAAACATCTGCAAAACATGTACAAACTACCCTCACGTACCGGATATCTGGACAACGATCCCATAAAAGAAGCCATCACCACCTATGGAGCAATTGACGTTTCAATGTACATGAGCGAGTCCTCGTCATACTACAACTCCACCACGCACGCGTTTTACTATAACGGCTCGGCATCCACCAACCATGACGTAACCCTGGCTGGCTGGAATGATAATTACGACAAAAGCAATTTCGCCATAACCCCGGCAGGCAACGGCGCCTTTCTGATAAAAAACAGCTGGGGCACTTCCTGGGGTGACAGCGGCTACTTCTGGGTTTCATACTACGACACCAAAATAGCCAACGAAACTTTTGTATTTACAGAAGCAGAATCGGCCTCCAATTATTCGCGTGGCTACCAGTATGACCCTTTGGGGGCCACATCCTTCTGGTCTTTTGGAAACACCACCGTTGGATGGTATGCCAACATCTTCACGGCTTTGGATTCCGGGCAGGCGGTCAAAGCTGTAGCCTTCCACACCTACGACAGCGACGTGGCTTATGAAGCGCGCGTTTATACCGAAGTGACAGCCGGAGCGCCGAGAAGCGGCACCCTTGCCTATACCGCCACGGGAACGCTGGCCTATGCGGGCTATCACACCATACAGATACCGCAGGTGGCCATTACCTCCGGACAGCGCTTCTCTATAGTAATTAAAGCGACCTACAATTCCGCCACATATCCTCTTCCAGTGGAATACCCATGGGACAATTACAGTTCCGGCGCGACAGCTTCCTCGGGCCAAAGCTACATAAGCACAGACGGCACTTCATGGTACGATTTAACCGCACAAGCCTCTGATACTTATCCAGGCTTTGCAAAATCCAACGTCTGCGTAAAGGCATTCACCGGTCCCGCCGAGGAAATAGACGTCACCGGCATAACCCCGGCCACGGGCATAACGGGCAACAGCGTCGCCGTAACCAATCTTGCCGGAAGCGGCTTCAAAAGCGGCGCTACAGTGAAGCTGACCAAAAGCGGCCAGTCCGACATTTCCGCCACAGGAGTCACGTTCGTCAGCGCCACGAAACTTACCTGCACGCTTCCGCTGGCAGGAGCTGTTATCGGCCCGTGGAACGTGGTGGTAACCACCGATGCCCTTACCGCCACCCTTTCCAACGGCTTCACGGTGACCTACGACCCGCCGACGGTGTCCTCGATTTCCCCCGCTACGGCGCTTAACACCGCCACAGTAACGGGCGTGCAGATAACCGGCACCTACTTTCGCGCGGGCGTGCAGGCCAAGCTGGCAAGAAGCGGCGAAACCGATATCATCGCGACAAGCCTGTCTGTGAACGCCTCATCCACAGTAATCACCTGCAATCTGCCCATAACCGGCGCGCTGGGCGGAGGCTGGGACGTGATGGTGACCAACACCGACGACGGACAGACCGCCATACTAAACGGCGGCTTCGCCATAACCACCCCCCCGCCTAACATAGCGTCCGTGTCCCCTTCCACAGCCACGAACGTGAACAGCGCGCCGCTGGTGATTACAGGCACTGATTTTTACAGAGGTGCGTCGGTAAAGCTGGCGCGCTCGGGCAACAGCGACATTGCCGGAACCTCGCTTTCGCTTACCGGGAATACGCGCCTTGCCGCCACCTTCGACATAACCGGCGCGGCAGCCGGAGACTGGGACATGGTGGTTACCAACGCCGATTCGCAGTCGGACACTTATTCCAGCGCCCTTACCATAGTGCAGGCCGCCACTGAGGCCGTGACGGCCTCGGCCGGCGGAACGGTAAACTTCCCCTATTCAACCACGCATGCCGAATTGGTAATACCGCCCGGGGCGTTTTCCTCGGATGTTACGGTCACCATGGCCACGCCAAACGGCTCTCAGCCGGACCCGGCTTCCAGCGCCGCCTCACTGCTGGCGTCAACGCTGGCGCTGCAAATAACGACAGACCCCGCCCTTCAGCCGCTGGTGCCGCTCACGCTGGTGGTGGGTTACACGGCGGCGCAGGTGTCGGGACTGGAGGAAAGCAGGCTGCTGGTTGCGCGCTACGACAGTTCGCGCGGGCTGTGGATACCGCTTCAGTCGTCGGTGGATGCGGCCGACAACACCGTCACCGCACAGCTGGACCACCTGTCGCTTTTCAAGCTGATGCAGACCTCGGCCTCTTCAGGCATGGACGGCGTGAAGTGCTACCCCAACCCCATGCGCCCGGCGCTTGGCAGCACTTACGCCAAAATGAATTTCACCGGGCTGCCTTCGGGAGCCTCGCTTAAAATCTACACTTTCGCCGGAGAACTGGCGCGCACGCTTGACGCCGACGGCTCCGGTATGGCGGTATGGGACGGCAAGAACTCCTCGGGCCGGGACATGGCCAGCGGCGTCTATCTTGTGCTTATAGAAAGCGACGGTTCCAAGAAAATCATCAAGGCGGCGATAGAGAGATGAGAAAAGCCCTGCCCCTGCTGGCTCTGGCTATTCTAAGCTCCGGCAACGCGCTGGCGGCTTCGCCTTCGGTGGGAACAGCCGCGGTGCCGTTCCTGCTGCTGCCAGCCGGCGCGCGAGAAGTTGCCCTGGGCGGCACCGGCGTGGCCGCCTCGGAGGACGCCAACGCCATGCTGTGGAACCCCGGCCTGATGGCGAAAAACAGGCACAACTCGGCCACCTTCATGCATTCGGCCTATCTGGAAAACAGCATGTACGATTTCGCGGCCGTCAACTGGAAGCTGGACGACAGGCAGGCCCTGGGCGTCTCGGCGCAGTACTTTTCAGCCGGTAAGATAAACTCCACCGACGACGCCGGACAGGACATAGGCACCATACGCCCCTATGACATCGCGGTTTCGGCGGGCTATTCCCGCATAATAGGCGGCTGGGGCCTGGGCGTGTCGGGCAAGGCCATACAGTCAAAGATAATAAACACGGCCAAGACCTTTGCCATGGACCTGGGGGTCTCGCCGCCGGAACTGCTGGACGGCAGGCTCCGCCTTGGCGCGGCCTACACCAACCTCGGCGCGAAGATACGCTATAACTCTGTTGACGAAAAACTGCCCGCCGCCATACGCCTTGGCGCTGGCTACAAGCTCACGCAGGGGCTGACGCTTTCGTCGGACATCGCGCTCCCGAACGCGGGCAAGAACTACATAACCCTTGGCGCCGAGATGGGGCTCCCCGTCGGCGGGGATATGGGCGCGGCCCTGCGCGCCGGATACTCAACCCAG
>JAAYTX010000016.1 GCA_012523635.1 Elusimicrobiota bacterium | reverse complement strand
GATTCTCGCGGGACTGACCGAGCGCAAGGTGATGGAATTCCTGAAGACCGGCGCCAAGCTGCAGGAGGAATAAGATGCTTATACCCACAATTATCGAGAAAAGCGGCGGGTCGATGGTCGGCTACGACATCTACTCGCGCCTGCTCAAGGACAGAATCGTCTTCATAGGCGGCGCGGACGGCGCCATCACCACCGAGACGGCCAACATGATAATAGCCCAACTGCTCTATCTCGAGGCCGAGGACAACGAGAAGGAAATCAACCTTTACATCAACTCGCCCGGCGGCCTTGTCAGCGGCGGCCTGGCGGTTTACGACACCATGCAGTACATCAAGGCCCCCATCACCACCATCTGCATGGGCATGGCCATGTCGTTTGGCGCCCTTCTGCTGGCGGCCGGCTCCAAGGGCCGCCGCTACGCCCTGCCGCATTCCCGCATCATGATACACCAGCCCCTGGTGTGGGGCGGGATATCCGGCCAGGTCACCGACATCGAGATAGAAAGCCGCGAGCTGGCGGACAACAAGGAACGCCTCCTTAACATCCTGGTCAAGCACACCGGCCAGGAGAAGGAAAAAATCCGCCGCGACAGCGAGCGCAACTATTACATGTCGGCCGAAGAGGCCATGCAGTACGGAATAGTTGACCAGGTTCTCAAGTTCAAAAAGCTTCCGTAAGGATTATGTCAGACATCGAAATTAAAACCCCCTCGGGAGGGGCGGCTTCCGCGCCTTCCAAAGACCAGCTGCCGGCCACAGTGCCGGCCATAGCCATACGCGAAATAGTGATGTTCCCGCACATGGCGCTTCCGCTGTCGGTTGACAGGGAAAAATCCGTCGCCGCCATAGACATGGCGCTGCAGGCGGGCAAGCTCGTGTTCGCCGTGTCGCAGAAGCACCCCCGCTACGACGACCCCCAGCAGAAGGAGCTTTACCGCTTCGGCGTGCTGAGCGAGATTTCGCAGCACCTGAAGATGCCCGACGGCACCGTGAAGGTGTTTTTGCAGGGACTGGCCCGCGCCAAAGCCGAGAACCTGCGCTTTGACCCGGAAAAGAAATGCTGGCTGGCCGACCTGAGCTATTTCTCCGACAAGTTCGAGCGCACGCCGGAGCTCATCGCCCTGATGCGCAAGACGCTGAAGGCGTTTGAATCCTATATAAAGCTCTCGCGCCGCTTCTCCACCGAGGCCGTTGCGCTGCTGGCCCAGATGGAGGACCCCTCGCGCCTGGCCGACACCATGGCCGCCAACCTCTCGCTCCAGACGCCCGACAAGCAGGACCTGCTTGAGACCATAGACCCGGCCCAGCGCCTGGAGAAACTGCTCAAGCTCATTTCGGCAGAGTCGGAAATCCTCTCGATAGAGGAGAACATACACAACAAGGTCCGCACGCAGATTGAGAAGAGCCAGAAAGAATACTATCTCAACGAGCAGATGAAGGCCATACAGCAGGAGCTGCACCAGAAAGACGATTACCAGAAGGAACTGGACGCGCTGAAAAAGCAGCTGAAGAAGGCGGCCCTCAGCGCCGCCGCCCGCGAAGCCGCCGAAAAGGAGCTTTCACGCCTGGAGAAGATGGCGCCGTTCTCGCCTGAGGCGGGAGTGCTGCGCACTTATCTGGACTGGATTCTGATGCTGCCCTGGGAAAGCTACACCAAGGACACGCTGGACATAAAGAAAGCCCGCGCCGTGCTGGACAAGGACCATTTCGGCCTGACCAAAACCAAGGACCGCGTGCTGGACTATCTGGCCGTGTGCAAGCTCACCAACAGCATCAAGGGCCCCATATTGTGCTTTGTAGGCCCGCCCGGGGTGGGCAAGACCTCGATAGCCCGCTCAATAGCCTCGGCCATGGACCGCCGCTACGTGCGCCTTTCGCTGGGCGGAGTGCGCGACGAGGCCGAGATACGCGGCCACCGCCGCACCTACGTCGCTTCAATGCCCGGACGCATAATACAAAGCATGGCAAAGGCCAAAAGCGCCAACCCCGTCTTCCTGCTTGACGAAATAGACAAGATGGGCACCGACTGGCGCGGAGACCCCGCCGCCGCCCTGCTGGAAGTGCTGGACCCGGAGCAGAACAAGGAGTTCTACGACCATTACCTGGACATACCTTTCGACATCTCCAAGGTCATGTTCATCACCACGGCCAACACGCTGGACGGCATCCCGTACAGCCTGCGAGACCGCATGGAGATAATAGAGTTCCACGGCTACACGCACGACGAGAAATGCTCCATAGCCGAAGGCTTCCTATTGCCACGGCAGATGAAGGAGCACGGGCTGAAGGAAGGCTCGCTTAAGGTGGACCGCGCGGCGTTTGAGCGCACCATCAGGCAGTATGCGAGAGAAGCCGGCGTCCGCAGCCTGGAGCGCGAAGTGGCGTCCATCTGCCGCCGCGCCGCCCGCAAATTCGTGGAGGCGGGCAAGCCGGTGCATGTAACCGCCGAGAACTTGCCCGAATTCCTGGGCATACCTAAATTCCCCGACGAACATCCGGAGCACAACGCCGTAGGCGTGGCCACCGGCCTGGCCTGGACCGAACACGGCGGCGAAGTGCTGTCCGTGGAAGCGGCGGCCCTGAAGGGCAAAGGCCAGCTTGCCATGACCGGCAAGCTGGGCGAGGTCATGAAGGAATCCGTGCAGGCCGCGCTGGCCTGCGTGCGCTCCTGCGGCTATGCAGGCCGCAAAGACCTTTCCAAGACCGACCTGCACATCCACCTGCCCGAAGGCGCTGTGCCCAAGGACGGCCCCTCTGCCGGCATCACCATAGCTACGGCCATAGCCAGCCTGCTCACCGGCAAACAGGTGAAAAAATCACTTGCCATGACCGGCGAGCTTACACTCACCGGACGGGTGCTGGCCATAGGCGGCCTGAAGGAAAAACTGCTGGCCGCGCACCGTGAAGGCATAAAAACCGTGCTTTTCCCGGAAACCAACCTCAAGGACCTTGAGGACGTTCCCGAAAAGGTGCGCGCCGACCTGAAGCTTATACCAGTCAGCCGCCTGGAACAGGTGCTCAAACTGGCGCTGGACAAATAAGCGCCCGCCTTGCGGTTATTGCGGCCCGGAACACGTTTCCGGGCCGTTTTTTTGCCCCTATATTAACATTGTTAAAACAACGTTAAAATTTGGGATAATAAGGCAGTGGATTTCGACGCGGCCCCGTATTCTTAAAACAGGGGGCCCGTTCACGGATAAAACGATGCCAAATACCAGATTCAAGCACGCGGCGGCGCTGGCCCTGCTGTGCTGTTCCATGTGCGCGGCCCCGGCCTCCGCGCTGATAGACGACGTGCTGGCCGACGCCGAGATACAGGGCTCGATAGACCGCGCCCGCCTGAGCGAGGTGGTAAACCTCTACTTCGCCATGCTGCAGGCCTACGACCCGGAGGAAGCGACGCGCCTTGGCATACACAGCGCCGACTACCAGCTTACCCCCCGCGACGTGAAGACCGACACCATGATCAAAGACTCCGTGGCAAACATGCAGCGCCAGGTGCAGACGCTGCGCAACGACGCCATGCTCTACGAAGACAGGGTGGACCTTGAGCTTTTCAACAACGCGCTGGCCTTGCAGGTGTTCACGCGCCAGCAGCTTCCCCCCATGAAGCGCGACCCGCAGTATTATCTGCGCGCCACCGAATCGCTGTTTGACGTGCTTTCAAACGACTATATCGGCTACTCCACCCGCATACAGAACGCTCTTTCAAGGCTGGAGCAGTATCCCGACGTGTTGCTGGAAGCCGAACGAAACCTTTACCATCCGCCGGAGCTTTTCACCCGCATGGCGCTGACGCAACTGCAGTTCGCGTCGGAATCGCTTAAAAAAGTGCCGCCTTACTTCAAGCGCTACACCCTGTTCGACCCGCTGGCCCGCATACAGGTGGACCAGGCCATGACTGCGGCGAAAAAAGGACTGGAACGCTACAAGACCATGCTCAAGGAAGAGGTGCTGCCCATTTCAGACGGCGACGCCAGGATAGGCCGCGACAACTACGCCAAGCTTCTGCAGTACCAGCACGGATATTCCGGCACGCTGGAAGAACTGGAGAAAACGCTGGCCGAGGCGGTCAGGAAATACCGCGCCGAATACGAGGCCGCGCTGGCTCAGGAGTTCAACGACCGCAAAATAACCATAATGGATTTCGACTGGCCCCAGCGCCAGGTGGAGCGCGACGCGCCTGATTCCCGCACGGAAGAGGAGCTGGTGTCGGAATTCCAGAAGGAGATGGAACGCGCCTACCGTTTCTTCGACAAGAAGCGCCTGCTGGTGGTGCCGCAGCAGAAACTGCGCTTCCTGATAACCCCCCCCTATCTGCTTACCACCACGACGTTTGTGGACTACAGGCGGCCCTTCCCGCTGGATTCCTACCCGGTGGCGGAGGTGCTGCTCTCCTACCCCGACAAGCGCCTTAGCAAGGCGCAGCGGGAACAGCTGTTCAAGTCCCGCTTCTCCAAGCTGAACATAGAGATGCTTTCTGCGCAGGAAGTGATGCCCGGCCGCCACATGCGCCAGGCCGCCATGGACAAAGCCTCGCAGCCGCGCCGGGTCTTCGACCAGCCCTGGCTTGAGAACGGGTGGTCCCTTTACGCGCTGAAACTGTGCATTGAGCAGGAATATTTTTCGTCGCCGAAACTGGCCAATATGATGTTCCTGCGCTGGAAATATTTCAAGGCCGTCCGCGCTCTGGCCGACCTGCGGATGCACTGCAAGGACATGACCTTCGACCAGGCCGCCGACTTCATAGCCGAGAACACCGGGGTAAGCCGCCCCGCCTCTCAGGCCGAGGCCAATTACATAGCCATGCACCCCGGCGACGCCCCCGGTTACGTTCTGGGCTACGAGAGCATACTGCGAATGCGCCAGCGCTACACCGCTTCCATGAAGGAAAGTTTCGACCTGCGCGAGTTCCACATGCGCCTGCTGTGGCTGGGCAACGTGCCCTTCGACAAACTGGAGGAGAGCCTTTACCAGGCCTATGCCAAGCAGTACCCGAGAATGAGACTGTAGCCGATGCATCACTCTTGGCCCATAGCCTATCAGAACGCGGCTAAAACCTATGTCAGCCGCCATCTGTGGACTGCCAGGCGCAAGACCGGGCTGGCCGGCCTCACGCTGGAAATACAGCAGGGCGAAATTTTCGGGCTTCTTGGACTTAACGGCGCGGGCAAAACCACCGCGATGAAGCTGGCGCTGGGCCTGCTGGCACCCACCGCCGGAGCAGTGCGCATCTTCGGCTACGAACCCGGCGACCCGAAGGCCAAGGCCCTTTGCGGCTACATGCCGGAACTTCCCTACATCTACTCCTATCTCACCCCCGAACAGGCCCTGGCTTTTTACGGACGCCTTTCGGGCATCCCGCCGGAACAGCTTTCCGCGCGCGTGGCGGAAGTCCTGCGCCAGGTTGGCCTTGAGGCCGCCGCAGGCGAAAGGCTGTCAGGATTCTCTAAGGGGATGCTTCAACGCGTAGCGCTTGGGCAGGCCATAATGCACCGCCCCAGCCTGCTGCTGCTGGACGAGCCTGTAAGCGGGCTGGACCCCCTCGCCGTCAAGGATTTCCGGGACACCATAACCGCGCTTAACGCGGCGGGAACCACGGTTTTTCTTTCCTCGCACAGCATCTCGCAGGTGGAAAAGCTATGCCGCCGAGTCGGCATAATGAAGGGCGGACGACTGCAAAAGCTGGTGAGCCGCGAAACCTGGGAATCCGCCGACGGCGGCCTGGAAAAGATTTTCGTGGACACGGTCTCGCAATGAACAGGCTTTCCCTTGCCTCCGAGCTGGCCCGCCACACTTTCCTTGAGCAGTGGCGCAGCCGCTACTTCCAACTGATGGTGATATTCGGCGCGGCGCTGGTGTATGCCTCACTTTTGCTGGGCCAGCTTGCGGTGGAACAGGAAGGCCGCGTGCTGTTCAATTCCGGGGCGCTGTTCCTTGAGCTGGCCGCGCTGGGGGCCATGCTGCTTGGCTGCGCCTCCTCGATACTGCGGGACATGGAAAGCAAAACCATATACCTGATACTGTCGCGCCCGGTGCCGCGCTGGATATACATTACCGGCAACTATCTTGGAATGGCCGCGGCGGTGGGCGCGGCTATATTGTGCATGGGCGCGCTGCATTACCTCCTCCTGGCGTTCAAGGGCGCGGCCCCGTCGGCTGAAGCCTATCTGCTGGTGATGCTGGCCGCGTGGCTGAAGGCCGCAGTGGCCGGAGCGCTGGCCGTGCTGGTCTCTCTTGTCTCCACGTCCCTCCTGTCGGCCGTGATGATTGCGGTCTTTTTCTGGACGCTCGGGCATTTTGTGCCCGAAGCCTCCTTCCTTGCCCAGCGCCTGCAGGGCCCTGCGGGGTGGCTGGCAAAGCCGCTGCTGTGGGTGATACCAAACATGTCTCTTTTCAATTACCGCGAAACGCTGGACCTGCCGCCAGGAGCTTTCCCCGGCTGGGGCATTGCCCTGCCGTACGCCCTGCTTTACATCTGCGCCTGCCTGCTGTTCAGCGTCTGGCTTTTCCGCAAACGGGAGTTTTGATGAAACCCGCTTCAACGGCATGGTTGTTGCCCGCCGGAGCGCTGGCCTGCCTGCTGGCGGCCCAGTTCATGGCTGAAGGCAAACGCCTCCCTTATCCCGGCGTATCGGAAAGCCGGACTTTCGCCGGTTCCGGGATGCGCGACGCAGGCTTCCTCGCCTTCGGCGCAAGACGGCTCGGCGCCGACACCGCTTTTATAGAACTCCTGCAATACTACGCCAGCCACGAAAACCATGACGAGGACCCGAACGCGGGCTTCTATGTATACGGACTGGCCCCCAAGCCCGAATGGAAGATGGAAGGCGGAGACTATCCGGAATTTATGGCGCGCGCCAAACGGGTGCTGTGGCTGGACCCATACTTCAGGTTCGCCGTATTTTATGCCGCAGGCGCGCTTGCCTTCAACCAAAATCGTCCGCAGGAAGCGCTTGAAATCCTGGACATCGGGCGCAAATGGCTGCCTAAAGAATGGAAATACGATCTCCTTGCCGCGGCCATAACCTACAGCAAGGGGCAGGAATCGGCCCGGCAGGCGGCTGAGCTGGACCGCGTCATCGAAGACCCGGACGCCCCGGACATGCTGCGCCAGCTTACCGCGTTCCTCAACAAGAAATCCGGCAACTACCGACGCGCATATGAAATTTACGGCACGCTGCTGGATTCGTCCAATGCGGGCTACGCCGCCAACGCGGCGGCTCAGCGCAAAATCCTAAAGCCTCTGATTGATAAGGCCTCCTGATGTACGCTTTCACCGCTTTCCTCGGGGCGTTCCTCTTATTTGAGCTGGAACTGCTTGCCGGACAGACGCTTCTGCCGTTTTACGGCGGCGGCTACCAGGTATGGACTGTGTGCCTGGTGTTTTTCCAGGGCCTGCTACTGGCAGGGTATTACTACGCCCATAAAGTCCCCTCGCTGTTCCGCAAAGGCGGCTTCCCGCGTTTCCACGCCGCGCTGGCGCTGGCGGCATGGGCGATTATGCCGGTTTCCTTCCCTGTCGGGCAATGGGCGCAGTCTCCGGCTACAGACCTGTTCCTGAAGCTTTGCTGGCAGCTGGGACTGCCATTTCTGGTGCTTTCGTCCACCGCAACGCTTACTCAGCGCCTGTATCTACTGCGTTCAGACGCGCCCGGACAGAACCCCTATCCGCTTTACGCCTGGTCAAACATCGGCTCCCTGCTGGGGCTGGCGGGATTCCCGCTGGGCCTTGAACTTATTTTCAGCCTTGAGCAGAACTGGCTGCTGTGGCGCGCGCTGTTCGGCTGTTACGCCGCGCTGATTCTCGTGCTGGCCCTGCGCAGGTATAACCTCCCCGGGGACGGCGGGCAGGCCGCGGCGGACGTTCCCGCCCAAGACAGGACGCTCTGGTTTCTGCTTCCGGCCGCTTCCGGCGCGCTGCTTATCACCGCCACCAACCATATAGCCCTGTCCACCGCTTCCATTTCGTTAATGTGGACTGTGCCGCTGGCCATATACCTGTTCACTTTCGCGCTGTTTTTCATGGAAACGCGCTGGACAAGGCATATACTGCTTGCGGTATTCCTGGTGATAGGGCTGTGGGCCGCGTCCGTAAAGGCGCACGGCGGCGGGCTGGACAGATGGCTCTTCTTCGCCATCAACACCTCTCTGGCCTGCGTATGCCTCGGCGCGCACTGGCGGCTTTTCCTGCTGAAGCCCCGGGCCGAAAACCTGTCGTCCTATTACCTCCATATCTCGGCGGGCGGCTTTGCCGGGACGCTGGCGCTGAGCCTGCTGCTGCCTTTCGCCTCGCGCTACATTTACGCACGCATGGCCGACCTGCTTATAGCCCTTTCCGTGCTGGCCCTGTGCGCAGACCTGCTGTTGTCATACCGCTGGCGCATCTTCAGGTGGAAGCCGGTCACAATAGCGGTGCTGGCCCCGCTTTTGCTGTATTTCCACAACACCAAGGCAGTGGAGTTGTATTCGGTGCGCAACTTCTACGGCCTGTACCGCGTTCTGGACGTGCCCGGGACGCGCGTGCGCGAATTCCTCAGCGGCGTAACCCTGCACGGCGAGCAGGATTTCGCCCCCGGAAAGGAAAACGAACCGATGCGCTACTACTCGCGCACCGCGCCGTCTGGCGAGCTGTTCGGGATGTTCGCGCCGGACCGCGTGGGGCTGGTGGGCCTGGGGGTGGGAAGCCTTACGCCGTACGCCGAAAAAGGGACGCTGTGGGTTTATTTCGAGCTGGACCCGGACGTGGTGGAAATAGCGCAGAAATATTTTTCTTTCCTGAGCCAGGCCAAAGGCGAGGTTCTTGTGGCGTCGGGCGACGCGCGCAAATCGCTTGAAAAGGTGCCGGACGGCTTCTTCGACCTGATAGTCGTGGATGCGTTTTCCGGCGGAGGCATACCGGCCCACCTGCTGACGATGGAAGCCATGTCCCTCTACCGCGACAAAACTGCCAACGGCGGCGTGGTGGCCCTGCATATTTCAAACGCCTTCTTCAGCCTGCGGAAAGCCGCGGAAAACGCGGCGGCGGGCGCGGGTTTTGTGACCGCTTACAGGCGCACCCGCTACGATGAAACTTTCCCGTCGCAATGGCTGGTGGCCACCAGAAACAGGAAGCTGCTTGAGCGGCTTTACGCGGCGGGCTGGAGCAGGCCGCTGGCGAAACAGGCTGCCGTTCCGTGGACTGACGGCAAGAAAAACCTTATATCGGCCATAAGGACGGACCAGTGAACGGGGAGAGGCTGCGCCGTTTCTACCAGCTTGTACCGCCGCTGGCGGCCCTGCTGGTGTTTCTTCCGACAGTGTTCAACGGCTTCGTGAACTGGGACGACGACATCTACATACTCCGCAACCCTCTTTTGCAGGACTTTTCGTGGCAGTCGCTGAAGGCCATCTTCGGCGGCTTTTACGCGCATTATTACGCCCCGCTGACTTTCCTCACCTACGCCGCGGAATACAAACTGGCCGGGCCCGCGCCGTGGCTGTACCATCTGGACAACATTCTGCTCCACGCCGTGAATGTGTGGCTGGCTTACCGCTTCCTTATGCTGTTGTGCGAAAGGCCGAAAGTCGCCCTCCTGGGCGCAACGCTTCTTGCCGTGCACCCGCTCCGGGTGGAATCGGTGGCATGGGTTACGGAACGCAAGGACCTTCTTTACTCGCTTTTCTATCTGCTTTCCATGAACGCCTATCTGCGTTATGCCAGGCAGGGTCTGAGGACGGCGGAACTGGCCTTCAGCGCATTTTTCTGCCTGCTGTCGCTGCTGTGCAAGCCGATGGCGGTGACATTGCCCGCAGCACTGTTGATAATTGATTTCCACATAAAGCGCCGCTTCAGCTGGCGCCTGCTGGCCGAAAAGCTGCCCCACGCTGCGCTGGCCGCAGCCTTCGCCTTCCTGACATGGCTTGCGCAGGGCCACAGCACAACAGGCTCTGGCAACCTGATAGCTAACGCCGAGACGGCGCTGTCAAACGTCTATTTCTATCTGGGCAAAATCATGCTGCCGATGAACCTGTCGGCTTTGTATCCGCCCCCGACCTACGCGCTTGGCCTGCGCAACCCGCTATGGTTTACAATTCAGGTAACAGCGGCTCTTGGCGCGCTGTATGCCTGCTGGCTACTGCGCCGCAAAATGCGCGTGCTGGCGACTGGGCTTCTTTTCTTCCTGGTGACGCTTTCGCCGGTAATCCAGGTGGTGTCCATAGGCTGGTCAGGAGCGGCGGACCGCTACACCTACATGCCCTCGCTGGGCATAGCGCTTATTTTAGCCGCCGGTGCGGCGGCGCTGTACGGGAAACTGCAAAAAGACGGCAGGAAATACATGCTGGCTGGCGTGGGAATAGCGCTGGCGGCGCTTTCGGCGTCGTCGCTGGCAAGATGCTTTGCATGGCGGGACTCCATAACGCTTTGGACGGATGTGCTGCGGAATTACCCCGAATCTGCCATAGCGCTCAACAACAGGGGCAAGGCCTACGCGCAGGCTGGAGATTTCGCAAAAGCTGAAGCAGATTTCACAGCCGCCCTGCGTACGCATCCCGAATCGGTGATATTCCTCTCCAACAGGGCATCGGCAAGCGCCAGGCTGGGGCATCTTGAAACCGCCCTGCAGGACCTTGATAAAGCCATAGCTTTGGTGCCAGACGCTCCCTCGGCCTACAACAACAGGGGCGCGATATACCTGCTTTCAGGCCGCCCCAGGCACGCCGCGCATGACTTCCAGAAGGCTTTGGAACTCCAGCCCGGATATCAGGACGCGGCGCACAACCTAGCCACGTCGCAAAAAATGCTGCGGTCCGGTACTCAAACTAAGCGGCGGCCCCGCGATGAACAGCAAGGCCGCCGCAAATAGCTCAGCTTGAGTCTTATTTCTTTGACTTTTTGCTCAATTGATTTTTAATTCTCTCCAGTTCGGATTTCAAGCTGTCAACTTCCGCACTCAGGCTTTCCAACGATTTTGCTTTTGACAACCGCTTTGCGCGCGACTCAATAGACTTACGCATGGCGGCCTCAATCCTAGTTTGTCTTGCCTGCTTTTCGGCAGAGGTAAGCCGTACGAGTTTTCTCACCTTGATATACGCAGGCAGTCTGTCCACCATCACAGGGACTGACTTGCCTGTGGATTTAATAAGCTTCCCGGAGTGTAAAGGAACGTATTTCTGCTCGGTGTCCCCCACCCTGTAATCATCATGGACCAAGGTAAGCAGGGATTTCTGCTCAGTAACGAGGCCCCGGAGTTCAGTTGTCGTGGCATTGTCAACCAACACGATATCCTGGGTCTTCGAGTCATACCCGGCAAAAGGATGCTGAATTTTGTTAAAGTCGTCCCCATTGCCGTAGGCGGGATGATCCGCGGCTGAATACGCCCTGACAATATCTCCGGTTCCTTTGTCGACTAACAGGAACACCCACCAATCCCGGCCAGATGCGGTCACATAACGCTGCATCACATATATCGTTTTGCCGGGGTCGGAAGCATATATGGAAACCATCGTCTGATAATCCTCGAAGCCTGCGAGTGTCAGCATCCCTCCGCGATAATAATCGTCCACCACTCCCGCCAGGATGGTTGCGGAATAGCTATAGGAAGTATCGCTCATCTTAATTCTTGGGTAGAACCCGTATTCGCCGCTGGGCATTATGGCAAAGGCCTGCCCATTTTCGACCCAGGTTTCCGCCGTAGAAGTTTTTATTTCAGCCGTTGTTACATATCCCTGAATGACACCG
>JAAYTX010000197.1 GCA_012523635.1 Elusimicrobiota bacterium | reverse complement strand
CACCAGAATGTACAGGACCGTGCAGACGCCCAGGGAGGCCAGTATGCCTATAGGCATGTCCCGCTTGGGGTTCTTGGTTTCCTGCGCGGCTGTTGAAACCGCGTCAAACCCTATGTAGGCGAAGAATATAACCCCGGCCCCGCGCATGATGCCGCTCCAGCCGAAATGGCCCCATTCGCCGGTATTTGGCGGAATGAAGGGCGTCCAGTTCCCGGTGTTCACGTAGTGGAATCCGAAAAGTATGAAGAGCAGTACCACGCCCAGTTTCACGGCCACTATTATGTCGTTGAAGATTGCGGAGTCCTTGATGCCGCGGACCAGCACCCAGGTTATGAAGGCCACTATGGCCACCGCGGGAACGTTAAGAAGGGCCGTGGTGTGCTGAAGCGAGTGGGGGTCTATCCCGCTGTCGCGCAGAGAGGACGCCAACTGCGTGGTATACATCACCCAGCCCTGTTCGGGCACGTTAATCAGATGCGTGCCGGAGGCGGCTGTCATTTCCGGGGGGAGGTTGATGCCGAAATCGCGAAGGAAGCTCATCATGTAGCCGCTCCAGCCTATGGCGACGCAGCCCGCAGAGAACAGGTATTCCAGGACCAGGTTCCAGCCTATTATCCAGGCTATGAGTTCGCCCATGGTGGCGTAGGCGTAGGTATAGGCGCTTCCCGCTATGGGTATCATGGCGGCGAATTCGGCGTAACAAAGCGCCGCGAAAGCGCAGGCAAGGCCCGAGAAGACGAAAGATATGGCTATGCTGGGGCCGGCGTAAAGCGCGGCGGCCTGCCCGGTCATCACGAAAATGCCCGCGCCGATTATGCCGCCGATGCCCAGCAGCGTCAACTGCAGCGGGCCCAGCGTTCTGTTAAGCTCGTGTTTATTGTCCGATGCCGCGCAAAGCAGATCGTCCAGTGATTTTTTAGCCAAAAGCAGCTGTTTCATAAGTCTCCGGAATGGCCGGTGGCGGCAATCCCCAATCTTGTTTGTGTGAAGCGCTGAAATTCTAACATTTTTTGCCGCGTCTTAAATCCTCCGCTCAGTGGTTTACCGGCGTCCCGCAGTCTTATACAATTGAAATCAATGGGGTTTTCCGTCCCTTTGCATGAAGAAAAATCTTCTTGTAGCTTTTGTCTCCATTCTGGCCACGCTGCTCCTGCTGGAAAGCGGTTGGCGCGCCTATTATTTCCTGCGCAACAGGAATGCCGAGCCGGAGGGGGCCTTTGCGCTGTACGCCGCAGGGGAATCAAGCGTGGCCGGGTTTTCGGACATGTCTTTCGTCTCCGTGCTTGAACGCCTTTACAGCGGCGGCTTTGCTGGCAGGAAACTTTATGTCGATAATCTGGCCCGCCGAGGCTTTGTGGCCTATTATCACCGGACGGCGGTGCGCCGCGCCATTTCTTTCAGGAAGCGCGCAAACCCCGCCGCGTTAATAATTTATACCGGGCATAATGAGCCGCCGCATAACCCGGCCATTACGGGCGTGCAAAAGCTTTGGCTCCGCTTCGGGGAACCGCTGGCGGCTAAATCTTATTTTCTGTCGGATATGCTGTATCTGTTGTGGGAAAGAGGCATTTTGCAGGTATCGGCCCCGGAGGGCCATGAATGGTACGAACTGCAACTGCGCCATATCATTGAAACCGCGCGGGCCAACGGCGTCCAGCCTTTTATTGCCACGGTTGCCAGCAATATGTCCGGGGCAGACCCGTCGCTGAAGCTGGACGACGAAGGAAAGTTCCTGTCCCTGGCGCGCCCCGGATGGGAACTGGAGCGCAAAGGCCGCTGGCTTGAGGCTCGCGACTATTACAAGTCCATGCTGGAACATTACCCGGCATATGCGGCGCACTCGCATTTCAGGCTTGGCAAATGCCTGGAACATATGCGCGAGTATGACCAGGCGCGCGAACACTACTGGCTTTCAGCCGATGCCGACCCGCGCCTTTGCCTTGGCAAAGTGGACTCCATTCAGACCGGGATAATCAGAAAACTTGCCGCTGAATATAAAATACCGCTGGTGGACGTCGTTTCCGCTTTCGAGAAAAACTCGCTCCACGGCATAATGGGCTCCACGCTTCTGGGCGACGGCCAGCATCCTAATACGGACGGCGTGGCCCTGCTGGCGGACGTTTTCTCCGCGGCGCTGGCTTCCGGCTATAACACGCCTGCCGCGCCGCCGCTTGGTTCGGCGCAGGGCCTTAAGCGGTTGATGAAAACGGATTCGGACTACGACATGAAGGCGCACAGGGGGCACCTGGCCAGCCTGCTTAGATACTCTTATCTTCACAAGCCCTGGGCCGAGGCCGCCTACGAACACGCGCGGGAACACGCCGCAGCGCTCAAGCGCATGGGCGCCTGGGACCCGCTTAATGACTACTATTATTTCCTTTTGGACCATGCGCCGGAAATGGACAGGATTCTGGGATGCCGGTCCGGCTTCCCCGCCGGGGTCCTGGAGGATATGTCTCCGCCGATGGAATACGACGAGCTGTCCAGGCTCTACTCTAAAATCGTATCCGGGGAAGCGCCCTGCTCATGGCCGGTAAGCAGATGCCCCTCCTGCATGAATATATGAAGAAGAATCTTATGCTTCTTCTATCCAGCCTGGCGGCTGTGCTGTTGGCGCTGGAATGCGGCTGGCGTTCTTACTATTTCGCAAAAAACCATTTCCACGGAGGTAAGGCGGCATTCGAGCTTTATGCGGTCGGCGAATCTACGGTGCGCGGATTCGGGGATATTTCATTCGCCGATGCCGTGGCCGAAACATTCAAGAACAGTTTCGGCCCGGGCGGTTTGTCTTACCGGAATATGGGACGGACAGGTTACACCTCCTACCCTCACTGGATGTCGCTGCGTGCGGAAATGGCCTTCCGGCGGCGCGGCACGCCGGGGGCGCTGATTCTGTATACCGGCCATAACGAGGCCATAGACAGGGAACTGCCGGGAAAGTTCCGGAGTTTCTGGCTAAGGCATTGCGAAAGACTGCTGGACCATTCTTATTTTCTATCGGATATGCTATATCGCCTTCGCAGAAAAGGGCTGCTTCGCGTGGACGGCTCCTATCTGTGGTACGAACTGAATCTGCGCCGCATAATCGAAACGGCGCGCGACAGCGGTCTTACTCCGATTCTTTCCACGCTGGCGGTCAATTATTCCGGAGTGGAGCCCTCCTTCGACATGCGCGACGAATCGTCCCTTAACGAGCATCTGCGCCGTGGCCTGGAACTGGAGGCGCGCAGCTTTTCATCTGCCGCGCGCTATTATCTGGAACTCTCCGGCGAAGATAAAGACACTAAGGCCCTGTGGTTTTTCTGCGCCGCCCGTTGTTATGAGCGTTCCGGCGATTATGCGGCGGCGCGCGAGAATTATCGCGAGGCCGTAAACTGGGACAAGCGCGTCACATACCGCCGGGCCAACTGCCTGCAGAATGACCT
>JAAYTX010000196.1 GCA_012523635.1 Elusimicrobiota bacterium | reverse complement strand
CCGAAATTACGGCGCGCGGCGGCACCGGAAAATACAGCGCCAGGCTTTTCATGGCGGCGGCGCGGGACATCAGCGCCAGCTCGGCCAATAGCCTGCGGTGGCCCAGATGCACTCCGTCAAAAGTGCCTATTGTGATGAAATTCATGGAAGCGGAAGAAGAAGCGCTGCCGCCTGCTCGCGTGTCATGTCCTTCACGGCTTCGAGGCTTACGGCCCTGTCCAGCGAAAACCCGCCGGCAGAAACGCGGCGCAACACCTTCAGGTGCGCCCCGCAGCCTGCCGCCTTGCCCAGCTCGGAAGCTATCGAGCGGACATAAGTGCCGCTTGAGCATTCCAGCCTGAAACTCAAATCCGGCGCCTGCCAGCCGCGCAGTTCCCATGCGTAAATGGTGACTTTCTTCACTGGCAGTTCGTCGGGGGAGCGGCCCTGCCGAGCCAGCCTGTGCAGCGGCACGCCGCCGCGCTTTGCGGCGGAGTAAAGGGGCACGGTCTGCTCTATCTCGCCGCTGTAACGCGCCGAGGCCGAAACTATCCTTTCGTAAACGTCTGCCGGAAGGGGGGACTGGGCCGTTATCTTTCCAGCGGCGTCCAGAGTGTCGGTCTCGGCGCCGAAGCTGATTACGCCCTCGTAGGCCTTGCTGGCCTTCTGCAGTTCCGCCTGGCGCGAGGTGGCCATGCCCACAAGCATGACCAGCAGGCCGGTGGCAAGCGGGTCCAGCGTACCGGAATGGGCTATGCGGGGCGCGCCCAGCTTGCGGCGCAGCAGCATCACGGCGTCGTGCGAGGTCCAGCCAGAGGGCTTGTCGGCGAGGAAAACTCCGCTGAACAGCGGCGTCTTGGGTTGCATCAGTAGGATTTTTTAATAGCGGACAGCACGCGGCTGACGCATTCTTCGAAGGGCAGGCGCATCTTGCAGCCGGAGGCGTTCCGGTGCCCGCCGCCGCCGAAACCGCGCGCGATGGCGCTCACGTCCACGCGCCCGGAGGAGCGGAAATTAACGTTCACGCGCTCCTGGTCTTCCCTGAACAGGACGGACACCTGCACGCCCGGCACCATAAGGCCCCGGTTCACCACGCCCTCGGCGTCGGACGCCGCGGCGCCCACGCCGCGCAATTCCTTCAGGCGCAGGGTGGAGACGGCTGTCCTGCCGCCGTGCTCAAGATGAAGATTATGCAGGGCCAGCCCCAGCGTTTTAAGCGCCGGCAGGGGGGCCACGTCGTACACCAGCTTGTTTATCTTGGCGGCGGGCGCGCCCGCCTCAAGCAGGCCGGCGGCCACCATATGGGTGCGCGGGCTGGTTACCGGGAACTGGAAGCGCCCGGTGTCAGTCACCAGGCCGGAATAGAGGCAGGCGGCTTCGTCCGCCGTCAGCTTCACCTTCATGGCGCTGAAAACGCCGTAGAGCATCTCGGCGGTGGAGGAGGCCGACTTGTCTATATAGTTCACGGTGCCGTACCGCTCGGAGGTGCGGTGGTGGTCTATGTTTATCACCTGTTTGGCCGCCGCAAGTATTTCGGCCACGTTTCCGGCGCGGGAGGGGGAGGAGCACTCCATAAGCACCGCCGTGTCAAAACCGGGCGCGGGCGGCGTGCCAGCCTTCACCTTTTTGAAAAACGGCAGGAAGGAAAGAGAGGCGGGGACCGGGTCCGTGCTGAAGACCACGGCCTTCTTGCCCATGCGCCGCAGAACCGAATACAGCGCCAGGGCGCAGCCTATGGTGTCGCCGTCGGGGCTCTGGTGCGCGGCTATGAAGAAGCTGCGGCCCGAACGCAGCAGCCTGCCTATGCGGGCTACTTCGGGCTCAGGCATCTGGCGGCTTCTCCTCGGATTTGATGCGGTCGAAAATCTGCTCCACGCGCGAAGCCTGCGCGGGAGTGTCGTCGTAGCGGAACTCCACCGTGGGGATTTGCTTGAGGCGCAGCTTGCCCAGCAGCCTGCGGGCCTGCGGCGCCATGGCCGCCAGCGCCTCGGAGGTGGCCAGCCGTTCCTCCTCGCTGCCGAAGACGGAGAAATACACCGTGCAGTGCTCCAGGTCCTGCGAAACCCGCACTTCCGTGATGGTCAGGAGGCCGCGTATGGAGCCGGCGGGGTTGCGCGCCAGCCAGGAGGCGAACTCCTGCTTGAACACTTCCGCCAGGCGCAGTTTGCGGCTAGGCATTGCACTTGCTCTCCAGGCGGCGCACCTTGCTCTGTTTCTCTATGACCTCAATATGGTCTCCGGGCTGGAACTGGCGGAAACCTTCCATCAGGATGCCGCATTCAAAACCCTTCTCCACTTCCTTGACGTCGTCCTTGAAGCGCTTGAGGCCGGTGATTTTGCCCTTGTATACCGTGTCCTTGCCGCGCAAGACCCGGCCTTCCTTGCCGCGGACAACCTTGCCGTCGGTTACGAAGCTGCCGGCTATGGTGCCGGCGCTGAGGGTGAACACCTGCCGCACTTCGGCGCGGCCGGCCACTATCTCCACTATTTCGGGTTCGAGCAGGCCTTCCATGGCGGCGCGTACGTCGCCGATGAGCTCGAATATTATGTTGTAATTGCGGATTTCTATGCCCTCGCGCTCGGCTTCCTCGGCGGCCTTGGGTTCGGCGCAGATGTTGAAGCCCAGTATGATGGCGTCGCTGGCCTTGGCAAGCAGGATGTCGGACTCGTTTACGTTGCCGGGGCCGGCGTGGATTATCTTTATCTCCACCTCTTCGGTGGACAGGCGCTCAAGCGAGTCGCGTATGGCCTGTATGGAGCCCTGCACGTCGCCCTTGAGTATCACCTGCAGAATTTTCAGCTTGCGCTGGTCCAGCTGCGAGCGCAGACCCAGCAGCGTGACGTGCTTCTGGTGCGCCAGCGTGTCCTCGCGCAGGGCCAGCTTGCGCTTTTCGGCTATCTGGCGGGCTTCCTTCTCGTTCTCGGTGACGTAGAACATGTCGCCCACCTGGGGCGGCTCGCCGTTGATGCCCAGTATTTCGGCGGGTTCTGACGGGCCGATTTTTTCCAGGCGCGCGCCGTATTCGTTAATGAGGGCGCGCACCCTGCCGTGGGAGGTGCCCACCACGAACGGATCACCCACCTTTATGGTGCCGGACTGCATCAGCACGTGCGCCACGACGCCGCGCTTGGGGTCGCGCTCGGCTTCTATTATCGAGGCCACGCCGCGCTTGTCGGGGTTGGACTTGAGCTCCATCATCTCCGACTGCACAGCTATCATCTCAAGCAGCTTGTCGATGTTGACGCGCTTCTTGGCGGAAATCTCCACCATGATGTTTTTGCCGCCCCATTCCTCGGGGGCGACGCCGTGCTGCGAAAGCTCCTGCTTTATGCGCTCGGGGTTGGCCCCGGGCAGGTCTATCTTGTTGACCGCGACGATTATCGGCGCGCCTGCGGCCTTGGCGTGGTCTATGGCCTCTATGGTCTGCGGCATCACGCCGTCGGTGGCGGAGACGACCAGCACCACGATGTCGGTGGCCTGGGCGCCGCGCGCGCGCATGGCGGTGAAGGCCTCGTGGCCGGGAGTGTCAAGGAACACCACCACGCCCTTGGGCGTTTCGACGCGGTAAGCGCCTATGTGCTGGGTGATGGCACCGGCCTCGCCGTCCGCCACATGGGATTTGCGTATGGCGTCCAGCAGGCTGGTCTTGCCGTGGTCGACGTGGCCCATGATGGTGACCACCGGCGGGCGCTGCTTGAGCAGAGCCGGGTCTTCCTTGGCGCCCTCCAGGGAGGATTCCAGTTCCTTCTCGGCGTACATGGGCACCACTTCCAGCTTGAAGCCGCACTCCTCGGAAACCATGGAAGCCAGCTCCGGTTCAAGGCGCTGGTTTATGGAGGCGAACACCCCCATGCCCATGAGTTTCTTTATAAAGTCGTTGACCTTCATCTCCATCTTTTCCGCCAGTTCGCGGACAGTCGGCTGGCCCGTGACTTTTATGGGCTTGAGCACCTTCGCGGCGGCGGCGGGTTTTGCCGCGGGAGCCGCCGCAGGGGCGGGCGCCGGGGCAGGAGCCGGTTTTGGCTGTGCCGCCGGGGCCGGCTTGGGCTGCTGCGCGGGAGCAGGCTTGGGCTGCTGAACCGGCGCGGGCTTGGGAGCCGGAGCAGGCACCGGCTTAGGCTGTGCCGCCGGAGCGGGAGCCGGAGAAACTGGTTTAGGCTGTACGGGCGCTGCCGGAGCGGCGGCCTTGGGCTGAACCGGCGCGGGAGCCGCGACAGCGGGCTTCTGCACTGCGGGGGCCGCAGGGGCGGCAGGCTTGGGCTGCGCCGCCGGAGCGGGAGCCGGAGAAACGGGTTTAGGCTGTACTGGCGCTGCCGGAGCGGCGGGCGCGGAAACGGAAGCCTGGGCCGGCGCGGGGGCCGGGGGCTGCGGGGCCGCCGGAGGCGGCACCGGTGCGGGGGGGACGGTGGGCTTTGGGCCCAACTGCTTGTCCGCCTGGCCGCGCACCACCAGCTTCACGCCGGAAAGGGCCTGGCTTGAGGCGCGGGGCTTGTAAACACCCGCCGACGGCCTGTAGACTCCCGCCGTTTTCTGTGCGGCGTGCGTCTCGGCGGACGGCTTCTCCGCCGCCTTGTGGGCCGTAGCCGCCGCTTTGGGCGCGGCTTTTTTGGCTGCTGTCTTTTTGGGCGCGGCCTTCTTGGACGCGGCCTCTGTTTCGTGGGCCGCAGGGGCGGCCTTCTTGCGGGCTGGGGCCTTTTTATGGGCCTCGGCTCCGTCAGTTTCCGCCTTCTTGCTCCTGGTGTTCTTTGCCGTCATTTTGCGCCTCCACAGCTGCCGTCTCTTGCGTAGATTCTTCGGCGGGCGCGGACTGCCGCGCCTGCGCTTTCTCCTGCATGTACTTCTGTGCGCCCTGCACTATCTTCTCGGCGGTCTTGTCGCCTATGCCCTGCAGGGTGGAAAGGTAATCGGGGGTGAGCGTCGCCAGCCTGGAAATGTCGGTGAGGCCCGCCTTTATGAGCACCTCGGCTATCTTGGGGCCTATGCCCTCGACGGAGGTCAGGTCCTGCGCGGCGGCCGCCTGCACCTTCTTGCTTTCCTCAGACAGCTGGCTCTCGGACTTCACTTCCAGTTCCCAGCCGGTTATCTTGGAGGCCAGACGTATGTTCTGCCAGTCCTTGCCTATGGCTATGGGCAGTTGGTCGTCGGGCACTACCACAAGGGCCTTCTTGTTCTCCTTGTCGGTTATGCGCACAGAACGCACCGCCGCCGGGGACATGGCATTGGCTATCATCTGCTGGGCGTCTATGGTGTAGAGAATCAGGTCCACGCGCTCGCCGCTGAGCTCGTTGGTGATGCCGCGTATGCGCATGCCGCGCATGCCCACGCAGGCGCCGACCGGGTCCACCTTCAGGTCGCGGCTGCGCACTATCACCTTGGCGCGGAAGCCGGGGTCGCGCTCGATGGACACCAGCTCGACGATTTTCTCGGACACTTCCGGCACCTCGGTTTCGAACAGGCGCTGCATGAAAAGCGGAGTCGAGCGCGACAGCACTATGAACGGCCCGCGCTGGTATTTCTCCATGCGCATGAGAGCCGGGCGCAGGCGCTGGGCCACCGGGTCCTCGGAACCGGCGACGTCCTTGTAAGCCCACACCTTGTAAATCACGGCCTTCACGCGGCTGTTGACCGAGTAGCGCTCCTTGCGTATCTGCTCGGAGTAGGGCAGTATGGCCTCGGCCTTGCCCAGGTCGACCACTATGTCGCGGTCGGAGAAGCGGCGCACCAGGCCGGTGACAACCTCGCCCTCGCGGGGCTTGAATTCGCGGTAAATGTTGTCGCGCTCTATGTCGCGGATTTTCTGGATGAGAACCTGCTTGGCTATCTGCGCCGCTATGCGGGAGAACTCGCGCACCTCAAGGGGGATTATGACGTCCTGCCCGGCCTCGGCCTTCAGCCCGCGCTTCTGCGCGGCGGCAAGCGTCATCTCGGTTTCGGGGTTCACCACGAACTCCACCACCTTCATCTGCTGCTCGGCGGTGATGACGCCCGTCTCCGGGTCCATGCGGGCGGTTATCTGGGCGCTCTTGCCCATGTGCTTGCGCAGGGCGGAAACCAGCGCGTCCTCTATGGTCTTGAAAACCTCTTCCTTCTTGATGTTGCGCTCGCGCTCCAGGCGCTCCAGCGCCATCACCAGTTCCTTGCTGTTTATCGCTTCTTCTGCCATAGCTTTCTCCTTCGGTTTATTCCGGGCTAGTATTCCAGCTCCGGCTCCAGCCTAGCCTGCCTTATCTGCGCGTATTTCAGGGCGACGTCGTCCCCGTCTTCCACGGCAAGGACCAGGCCGTCGGGCCCGGCGTCCTTTATGATGCCGGTGAAGCAGGCGCGGCCCTGTATCTGCTCGCGCGTGTAAATCTTGGCCTTGTGCCCCGCGAAACGGACGAAATGCTCCGGCTTCCTGAGCACCCTGTCCAGCCCCGGCGAGGAAACTTCCAGCACGTATCCGGCGGGAAAGGCGTTTTCCATATCCAGCATGGCGCCCAGCACGTCGCTCTGGCGCTGGCAGTCGCCCACCGTGACGGTGGCCCCGTCAAGGCGGTCTATGAAAAAGCGCAGCAGGGGCTTGCGCCCGGCGTGCCCGCGCTCCAGGCTGACCAGTTCCATGCCCTCGCGGGCCAGCGTCTGTTCCGTCAACTTCTCAAGCGATGTGTTATCCATAATCCGGTTATCTGCCGTTCCAGTAAAAAAAGCGGCCCGCTACAGCATGCCGCTTTTGCCTATATTACAGAACCAGCATTAGCAATACATTAGCATTTGATAACAGGCCCGTCAAGGCGAAGGGGGGCGCTCCTGCGGATGAAGTGCCGGGGCCGCGGCGGCCTCGGACAGGCGCGCGGAGGCGTCCCGGCCGAAACGCCACGCCACGGAAACCCTGTGCGTGGCACCCAGGTCCTGATAGGGGACCATGGCATAGTCCAGAGTCATGGAACGGAAGATGAAGCCGGCCCCGAAACGCAGGGTGTTGGCCGAAGCCACGGAATTGCGCAGTTCATACCCAAGGCGCAGCGCAAGCATCTCGGAATATCCGATTTCCGCGCCGAACCGCACATAAGCCGGTTCGTACTGGCGGCGGTAAAGCTCTGAGGCCAAAGTAAACGACATGGCGCCCAGGCCGCCGCGCCCGAAGCTCCGGCTTGCGCCAATGCGCCAGTTGGAGGGGATGTGCTCATCCTCGCTTCCCAGCTTCATGTTGCCGCCCAGATTCTGAACGGCAGCGCCAATACGCAGCAGGGGGAAATCGGCCGCGATGCCCAGGTCCAGCAAAGTGGCGGAAGCGCTGGCGTCCTCAAACAGCGCGGTGTGCCCCAGCTTCAAGGCCGCCCCCGCCGAATAATAACCGCCGAATGAACGCGACAGCGCGGCGGAGGCCACGTAGTCCTTCTCCCCGATCACGGAACGGTGGCTCCCGGCCGAAGTGAAGAGGTCCATCTCGCCGGAGTTGTAGTAAAGCAGCGACAGGCCGAGGTTGAAACCGCCGACAAGGCGCGGAAGAGAAAAGGCCAGCGCGCCGGTGGAATCGTCCGCATAGCCGCGCTGGTACATGAACGCGGCGGTGTTTCGGGACGCGGAATGCGCGGGGTTATAGCAGGAGCCCCACACGTCGCCCGCCCCGGCGGCGGCATAGGCGTCGGCCATGCCGTTGGCGCGCACTGAAGGCTCGGCGGCGAAAATCTCACCGAACGAAGTGGCTCCGCAGAACGCCTGCGACGGAAACAGCAGCAGCAAAGCCAGCGCGGCAAGGGCAGGGCGCGTCATTTAAGCACCCCTATCTTGATTTTTTCGTCGTACCCGGCGCCCTTAACCGTGGCCACATAGATGCCGGAACCCGCCATCTCGCCGCTGGAGTTGAGGCAGTCCCATTCCAGTTCCGACGGATTGCGGGCCCTGACGTAAACGCGCAGGGAACGCACAAGACGCCCGCCGCGAAGGGTGTAGATGTTCACGTCCACGTCGCCGCTTTGCGATGGGCTGGTGAATTTTATGACAGCGTTATAGCCCTGCCGCGGGCGGGCGTAGCCGTCGGGGCCGCCTGTCACGAAGACGGCCCGTCCGCCGTCCGCGGTGGCGATAAAATCGTTGCCGGAGAGGTCTCCGGAAACGACGGTGACCGTGCGCCTGGCGGGGCTCATCATGTAAGAGGAGTCAGGCCCTATGTCATATGTGCCGGGCAGCATGGACAGGGAATAGCGGCCGTTTGAATCGGTTACAGCAGGCGCGGGTTGAGGCATCGGCCCTCCCAGCACTTTCACACGTATGCCTGAAAGCGGAGCCCCGCCCGAGGTTATTGTCCCGCTTACCAGATAAGACACGGCGGAGGCGGTGAAATCGCTGCCGGACCAGTTTCCGGACAGGGTGTCGGTGGAATAAGACACCGGCGTGAAAACATAACCGGATTTGGAAGGAGTAAGAGTATAGGAAAGGCCGGAGGCCAGCGAAAAAGAATAATCGCCAAGCGCGTCGGACACTGCAGTGGCGGAAGCGCCGCCCGACACGGTGATTGTCACGCCCTGGAAACGGCTGCCGTCTTTGGTGACTATCCCGCTTACGGTGTAATTGGCGCAACAGGCTGAAGCCGCAAGCCAGAATGCGGCAAAGGAGAGAACCGACAAGCGAAAAAGCAGGCGCGACATATATTTCTTGAACATCAGGACAATCCCCCGGCAGTCATTCTGGCATATTTACGCCCGTTTGAAACAGGCGGGGCCGCCCAAAAGGCGGCCCCGCTTCCTGGCTTTTGGAAAGCTCAGAACACGTACTTGCAGCTGAACTGGTAGTGCATGTCCCCGTAATCGGAGAAGCCTGTCGCGGTCTTGTACTGCGTGACCATGTAGGAAGTCTCCATGGTGAGCAGTAGAGTGTCCATCAGTTGGTAGTTGACGTTGCCCATCAGAGTGGTGTTCTGGCTGCGGGAACCGACGGCCAGGTCGGAGTCCTTGGGGTCGTCTATGCCCCAGGCCGCGTTAAAGAACACTTTCTGCCACGGCTTCACCAGCAGGTTGGCGAACCCGCCCGAGGCGCGCACTTCGTCGCCGTCGTAGCCCATGTTGCCGATTCCGCCCAGGAAGTCGTAGAGGTTGCGTCCGGTCCAGATCTGGCCGTTGAGCGTGAGCTGTTCGGTGAGGGGGACGTTGTAGCCAAGGTCCACCAGGTTGACATCGCCTTCCTGGTCGGTGGTGGTGTTCTTCCACCGGCCCCAGGCGCCGGCCAGCGTCAGCTTGGCCTTGCCTATTTTAAGCTGGGCCTGGCCCTGCATTGACGGAAGGCCGGAGGACGTGCCTTCGGCGTCGGTCAGCTTGCGGGTGGGGCGCACGGCCGCGGCGGCTACGGTCAGGTTCTCGGCGGCCTGCCAGGTGGCGCGCACCTGCGGGGCGCGGTACCACAGCGCTCCGCTGTAACCCATCAGCAGTTCGTTGTTTGAGCCCGGCAGTTCCAGCGGGGTCAGCATCCAGGTCTGGCCAGCGAGGAAGTTCCAGTCGCCGTGCTTGAGGTTGACGTAGGCGTGGCGCAGGCGCAGGTCAGTGGTGGCGCCGGGCGTGCCGCCCACGCTTTCGCTGAGGCCCAGAAAGTCGGCCTCGACTTTCGCGGTCAGGTCGCCGCCGTCGGAGATATTGAAGCCTATGCGGCTGGCGCGCGCGCTTTCGCGGAACACGCTGTCGCCCGGTTTGTTGCTGGTGACGTACATCATGTAGTCGTCGCCGGCGGTCTTGCGAGTGTCGTAGGAGACGTCGTTTTTGATGTGCCCGTAGAAGGACACCTTGTATTTCGAGGTAACTTCCTGCTCGGCGCGCGCCGTCTGGCAGGCCAGCACCAGCACCGCCGCACATAACATGCGTTTCATTTTGCACCCTCCAGATAACCCCGCCCTTGCCGCAGATTCAGCCGGTCCCCCGGGCGATGGACATATAAAAATAGCAGAAAAACCACGCGCAGGCAACAACAGGGGCTTGCGCTGGCGCGTTGAAATGGGACTGCGCAGTCTGTTAAAATCAGACAGTCGCATTTGCAAGGGGCTCGGGGGAAAAGTGAAAGACACCATAAACGTTTTAATAATACATCCCAACCAGAATGTCTGCCTGGTCATCAACGTCATGCTGGACAAGCTGGAGATGCCGCGTTACTGCGCCAAAAACGCCAACACGCTGCGCGCGGGGCTGGCAGAACTGGAGCGCGGCGGGATAGACGCCGTGCTGGCCGACCTGAACCTGCCAGACTGCAAGGGGTTTGAGGTGATACACAAGATTTCGTCGCAGTTCGGCAGCGTGCCGTTGATAGTGTTCTCGGACCTCGACGACAAGACCGCCGCCCGCCTGCTGCACTACGGCGCGCAGGACGTGCTGCCGGTAAACGGGCTGGCCCCGGCCATGCTGCGCCGCGCCATACTGTTCGGGGTTGAGCGGCTGGCCGCATCGGCCGACGAACGCTTCCTCACCCTGCTGGACGAGCTGACCGGGCTCTACAACAGGCGCGGCTTCTTCCACATAGCCACTTTCCTGCTGAACTCGGCGCGGCGCGCCAAGAAAAAGCTTTCCGTCATTTACTGCGACCTGAAGGGCCTGCAGAAGATAAACGACCGCTACGGCTACGAAAAGGGCAACAAGGCCATAATAGCCTGCGCCGACATTATGCGCGACACCCTGCGCACCTCGGACCTGATAGCCCGCACCGGCGGAGACGAGCTGGCCTCGCTTCTGGTGGAACTGCCGCGCGAAAGCGCGCTGAAAATCAAGGAAAGAATGCTGGAAAAAGCCCTGCAGTTCGACGCCACTAAGGCCCTGCCGTTCCCGCTGCCCCTGCGCGTAGGCATCGGCAGCGAGCCCGACTACGGCAAATCATCCTACATCAACGACCTGCTTGCGCAGGCCGAGGAAGACATGAAGCTGTCCTCGGCCGGCGGGCGCGCGGTCAAACAGAAGCCTTAAGTTCCTTCAGCAGGTCCCCGAACGCCTCAAGCTTGCGCCTCTGCGGCTTGTCGGCTCCGGCGCGGGGCTTGAACTCCAGTTCCCCGTCCTTGAGCGAGCGGTTGCCTATGACTATGCGGTAAGGCAGGCCGATGAGGTCGGCGTCCTTGAACTTCACGCCGGGGCGCTCGTCGCGGTCGTCCCACAGGGCCGACATTCCCGCCGCCTCTATCTGCGCGTAGATTTTCTCCGCAGCCGCCGTCACTTCAGGCGACTCGTCCAGCGTGATGAGCGAGAACTCAAACGGCGCCAGCGGCGCGGGCCAGATGATGCCGTTGTCGTCGTGCCCCTGCTCTATGGCGGCGGCCACTATGCGGCTCACGCCTATACCGTAGCACCCCATTATCATGGTGCGGGACTTCTGCTCCACGTCCAGGAACTCGGCCTGCATGGCCTTGGAATATTTAGTGCCCAGCTTGAAGGTGTGGCCGACCTCTATTCCGCGCGTGAACTCGATGACGCCGTTGCCGCACTTGGGGCAGCCGTCTCCGGGCTGCGCGTTCTTGAGGTCGCAGAACTCGTCGGGAGAATAGTCGCGGCCAACGTTGATGTTCAGCAGGTGCGCGTCGGTCTTGTTCGCGCCGGAAACGCCGTTCACCACGCCTTCCAGGGCGTAATCGGCCAGTATTTTCTTCAGCGGCTTCATGCCCGGCTTGCCTGTGAACTTATCGCGTATGCCCACCGGGCCCGCGAACCCCACTCCGCAGCCCGCTATAGAAGTGTAGACTTCCTCGGAGGCCTTCTCAAGCTCGGCGCAGCCAAGGGCGCGGCGCAGCTTGTTTTCGTTAAGCTGGTGGTCGCCGCGGACAAGGGCCAGCACGGGCTCGCCGTCGGCCATGAAGAACAGGGTCTTGATGAAGCGGTCCTGCGGGATTTTAAGGAGTTTTGACACGTCCTCGACGGTGTAAAGGCCCGGCGTGGGCACTTCTTCCGGCGCTTTGAAGGAAGCAGTGTCGGCCTTGGGGAACACAGGGCGGCGCACCTGCGCCTTCTCGACGTTGGCGGCGTAGCCGCAGGCGCAGAAGGCTATTTCATTTTCGCCGGTGTCGGCCAGCACCATGAATTCATGCGAATAGTTGCCGCCTATGGCCCCGGTCTCGGCCTCTACGGAACGGTACTTAAAGCCGCAGCGGGCGAACACGCGGTCGTAGGCGCCCACTATGCGCTGGTACCATTCGTTGGCGTCCTCCTCGGCGGCGTGGAAGGAGTAGCCGTCTTTCATGTAAAACTCTCGCGCGCGCATCACGCCGAACCTGGGCCGGATTTCATCGCGGAACTTTATGTTGAACTGATACAGGAACAGCGGCAGCTGCCGCCACGAGCGCACATCGCGCCGCACCATGTTGGTGATGACTTCCTCGGCGGTGGGGGAGAAGCAGAACTCGGCCCCCTTGCGGTCCTCGAGCCGGAGCAGTTCCTTGCCGTAGACGTTCCAGCGGCCCGTCTCCTCCCACAGTTCCTTGGGCTGCACCACAGGCAGCCAAACTTCCTGCCCGCCCGCCCTGTCCATCTCCTGCCGGATTATGTTCTCCACCTTCTTTAGGGTGCGCAGGCCCAGCGGCAGCCATTCATATATGCCGCTGGCCAGCTTCCTTATCAGCCCGGCGCGGAGCATCAGCTTCGCGGAAAGGGTGTCGGCGTCCTGCGGCGCCTCGCGCAGCGTGGGCAGGAAATAGGAAGACATTTTCATGACGTTTTGCCTCTTTGTCGTATGATTTTTACCAAAGCTTTGACCCAGTCCCGTCCGGGGATGCGTCCTTGCGGGGTTCCCCGCCTGAAGAACAACCCGTTGCCGCCGGGTATGCCGGCCACGCCGAAATCGGCGGCGCGGGCCTCCCCGGGTCCGTTGACGGCGCAGCCCATCACCGCTATTTTAAGGCCGCGGGCCTTTTCGCGCAGCTCTCTGTCGGCATAAATGGCGGCGTCCAGCGCGCGGGCCGCGCCGCGCACATCGGCGCAGCAGCGCCCGCAGGTGGGGCAGGAAATTATTTCGGGGCCGTATTCGCGCAGGCCCAGCGCCTTCAGCAGTTCGTAGGCGCAGCGCACCTGCGCTTCGGGCTTTTCGCTGAGTGAAACGCGCACCGTGGCGCCTATGCCGTCCCTCAAAAGCGAAGACAACGCGACGGACGATTTGACCGCGCCCGGCAGAAGCGGCCCGGCCTCGGTGACGCCAAGATGCTGGGGGATGCGGCTCTGCGACGCGAACAGGCGGCAGGCCAGTTCGGTCACGCGGGCGTCGTCCGCTTTAAGGGACACCAGCACGTCGCCGAAACCTTCGTCCTCAAGCATCCGCGCCTGCTCAAGCGCCTCTCGCGCCATGGCCCGGGCCATTTCGGCGGGGGAAAGGGCAACCCTGCCCCTGACGGTTTTAAACAGTTTGAGCGAACCGGCGTTGACGCCCACGCGTATGGGCAGGCCGCGCTCGCGGCAGGCCTTCACTATGGCGCGCACGCCTTCTGGCGAGCCGATGTTGCCGGGGTTGATGCGGATTTTGTCGGCCCCGTTATGAGCGGCGGCGACGGCCAGCCGCCAGTCGAAATGTATGTCGGCCACCACGGGGGCAGCCACCTGCTTCCTTATTTTCTTAAGGGCCAGCGCCGCTTCCATGTCTGGCACGGCCACGCGGTTGATTTCACAGCCCGCGTCCTCCAGCAGGCGCAGCTGGCGCACCGTGGCCCGCACGTCGCGGGTGTCGGTGTCGCACATGGCCTGCACGCGCACTGGGAGGCCGTGCCCCAGTTTGTAGGGGCCGACTTTCACCGTCCGCGCGCGCAGAGGGGGTTTCATTGCCCTGCAGGAAGCTCCGCGGCAGTGCCGCTTGAGACAGCCACCGAGGCGGCGGCCGCTTTCTTGCGCTCGGAGGCGGCGCGGCGGCTTTTATAGATGCGGGAAATGTCGCTGTAGGTGGCGAACAGGAAGATTGAGATAAGCAGGGCGAAGCCCACGTTATTGGCCCCCAGCAGAAGCTTTTCGGTGAGCTTCCTGCGGCTGACGCCCTCCCACAGGTAAAGCATTATGTGCCCGCCGTCCAGTATCGGTATCGGGAACAGGTTGAATATGGCTATGGCCACGGAGATGAGCGCCACCAGATACACCAGGTTCTCCATGCCGGTGTGCGCGGCCTGCCCCACCATCTGCACTATGCCGACGGGGCCGGCCAGGTCCGGGTCCTGCCTGTGGTAGATTTTCGAGCCCAGCGTAACCAGTGTGAACTTGGTCCAGTGATAGCACTGGTAGGCGCCGTTGCCCACCGCCGTAAGCAGGGGGATGGGCTTGTACTCGGCCTGCGGCGCTATGCCTATCATGCCGTATTTGCCCGACGGGTCCGTGGAGGCGGTGACTGCCACCTCTGCCTTCTCTTCGCCGCGCTGGTAGGAGACTTTTATCTCCTTGCCGGGGCGGCCGTGTATATATTCGGCAAGGGCCGTCCAGGTTGGGGACTCTTTTCCGTCAAGCGCCAGTATGCGGTCGCCGGGGCGCAGCCCAGCAGCCTGCGCTGGGTGGCCCATCACCATCTCGCCGATTACCGGCTTGTCGGAGGGGAAAGGTTCGCCCATGGCGTAAAGCACCGAGGTGAACAGCACGAAAGCCAGCAGGTAGTTCATCATGGGCCCGGCCAGCGCCACCAGCAGGCGCTGGTACCAGGGCTTTGAAAAATATTCGTCGGAAGCGCCCTTGGCCTCTTCCAGGCTGTCGCCTGCGGGCTTCACAAACCCGCCCAGCGGTATGGCCCGCAGGGCGTAAACGGTGTCGCCGCGCTTGCGGCTCCACAACGTCTTGCCGAAGCCGAAGGCGAATTCCTCGACGCGGATTTTGACCGCCTTGCACACGAGAAAATGCCCGAGCTCGTGAATGAATATCACTAGCCCGAAGGTGATTATTACCGCAATCGCCGATGTGAACATGCGTTTTACCTCGCTTTCAAAGCGAATTTAGAGGAAGCCAATAGGCCCTGGGCCGTCTCGCGGCCCCACTGCTCAGCTTCCACTGCCGCCGCAAGCGACGGGGGGGTGGATGCGCCCTTGTGCCTTGCCAGCACAGCCTCCACCACGCGGGCTATGCCCGTAAAACCGGTCCTGCCCTCAAGAAAGGCCTGCACCGCCGCCTCGTCGGCTCCGCTGAGGGCCGCCGGGGCCGTACCGCCGGCCCGCGCCGCCTCCAGCGCCAGCTCAAGGCAGGGGAAGCGCTTGAAATCGGGCTTTGCGAAATCAAGCCGCAAATCCCCGAACCCCAGCGGGGCCACGGGGGAAGGCCTGCGTTCAGGATAGGTTATAGCGTACTGTATGGGCAAGCGCATATCCGGCACCGACAGCTGGGCCAGCACGGCCCCGTCGGCATACTCCACCGCCGAATGCAATACCGACTGCGGATGTATAGCAATCTGGATTTTATCCAGCGGCAGGCCGAAAAATTCCGAAATCTCTATGGCCTCGAAGCCTTTGTTCATCAGCGTGGCGGAATCCACGGTGATTTTGGGGCCCATTTTCCAGCGCGGATGCCGCAGGGCCTGCGCCGGGGTGACTTTGTCCAGCTTCCCCTTATAGTTAAGGAAAGGCCCGCCGGAAGCGGTGAGAAGCACGCGCGAAATGCGCGAGGCGTTTGCGCGGTCAAGGCTCTGGAACACGGCGGAAGCCTCGGAATCCACCGGCAGTATGGAGGAGTTCCAGCGGCGGCACTCGGCCATCAGGGTGCGCCCGGCCATGACAAGCGGCTCCTTGTTTGCCAGCGCTATGGTTTTGCCCGCTTTCACGGCCGCCACAAGCGGCCCGAACCCAACGCCGCCCGACAGCCCGCTCACCACAAGGTTCGTATCGGGATGCGCGGCCATTTCCATCAGGCTTTCCACTCCGGGGGCCAGCAGCGCCGTGCCGCGCGGCAGTTTCCCGCGCAGGGAAAGCGCGGCCTGTTCGTCGAAAACGGACACCCAGCGCGGCCTGAAGCGCCGGGCCTGCGAAAGCAGGAGCCCCGCGTTGGAATGCGTGGAAAGACCCACTACCCGGTAACCGGCGCCAAGACCCTTTATGACGTCCAGCGCGGCGACGCCTATGGAACCCGTGGAACCCAGTACCGCTATGTTCTTCATCTGTTAAGGGTGCTTACACCCAGCAATGCAAAATAATAAAGCGGGGCCAGCAGGAGATAGGAATCAAAACGGTCCAGCACTCCGCCGTGTCCCGGCAGTAGCGCCGAGGAATCCTTCACGCCGGAACTGCGCTTGAGCACAGACTCGGCCAGGTCTGAAGCCTGGCCGGCCACCCCGGCCACCGCGCCCAGGAACGCGGCCTCAAGCCCGCCCATGGACTGCGGAATCAGCATGTTCTTCAGCGCTATGGTGGTGATTACCGCGCCTATAAAACCGGCTATGGCTCCCACCCAGGTCTTCTTGGGGCTGACGGCCTCCAGCAGCTTGGCCTTGCCCCAGCGCTTGCCAGCAAAATAGGCGGCGGTGTCGCCCACCCAGACGGAAACGAAAAGCATGACGGTGTAATACTCGCCCAGCGGCAGTTCGCGTATGTTCACCATGTAGGCCAGAGTCCACGGCACGAAGAAAATGCCGAAAAGGGTGAGCGCCATGCGTTCAAGGCTGCGGCCAGGGAACAGCAGCTCCCACAGCGCCACGCCGAACACCGTGAAAGTGACGGCCATGGGCAGTATGCCGTCGGGCATGCCTGCCGCGCACGACTGGCGCGACAGCACCGCCGCCAGCCACATAGCCGCGCCCAGCACAGCCAGCGGCACGCGCTGGACCGGCTTGCCGCCCAGCCACAGTATCAGCCCGTATTCGTAAAGGCACAGCAGGGTGATGCCCGCCATGAAAACGGCATAGACCAGCCCGCCAAGATGTATGGCCCCGATAACTACCGGTATGCCCACGACTGCGGTGAGAACGCGGGGAAGAAGCATCACAGACCTCCGAAACGGCGGACGCGGGCCTGATAACAGCGCACGGCCTCAAGCAGCTGTTCGCGCCTGAAATCGGGCCAAAGCGTTTCCGTGAAATAAAATTCAGAATATGCGCACTGCCACAGCAGGAAATTGGAAAGGCGCTGTTCGCCGGAAGTGCGGATGAGAAGTTCCGGGTCCGGGATGCCGCAGGTCCAGAGAAGCGAGGAGAACTCCTCCTCGGTGGCGGGGGCCTTGCCCGAAGCGGCGCAGCGCGCCGCCGCCTCAAGCAGTTCGCGGCGCGAGCCGTAGTTGAAGGCTATGCACAGCGTGATGCCGGTGTTGCCGGAGAGCGCGGCCTCGTTTTCCTCTATGCGGGCCAATACCTTTTGCGGAAGTCCCGCGCGCGAGCCCAGCACCTTCAGGCGCACGTTCTCCTTCATGAAGTCTGGGCGCTTGCGGTCCAGCGTGTCGCAGAACAGGCCCATGATGCCCTGCACCTCGTCTTCGGGGCGGGACCAGTTCTCGGTGGAAAAGGCGTATACGGTGAGCCAGCGCACGCCGATGGAGTCGCAGGCGCGCAGCACTTCCTCAAGCGACTTCACGCCCTCGCGGTGGCCGAACATGCGCGGCAGGCCGCGCTTTTTGGCCCAGCGCCCGTTGCCGTCCATGATGACGGCTATGTGGCGCGGTATCGCGGCCGCGTCCTGTGCCTGAGGCGGCTTGCTCATCGGGGGTGCGCTGCTACGGCGGCCCGGCGGGCTACACCGTCAGCAGTTCCTGTTCCTTCTCGGCGATGATGCCGTCTATCTGCTTGATTATGACGTCGGTGGATTTCTGCACCGCCAGCTCAAGGCGCTTCACGTCGTCCTCGGTGATGGCCTTGGCCTTCAGCGCCTTCTTGACGATCTCGAGGCCGTCGCGGCGCAGGTTGCGGACGTTGATTTTGTAGTCCTCGGCCATTTTGCGGACCGTCTTCACCAGCTGTTTGCGGCGGTCTTCGGTCATGGCGGGCAGTGAGAGGCGCACGCACTTGCCGTCGTTCTGGGGCATGGCGCCCAGGTCGGCTATCTGCAGGGCCTTGAAAATCGCGTCAAGAACGGACGGGTCCCAGGGGGTGACCTCTATGGTGCGGGCGTCGGGCACGGCTACAGCGCCCACCTGCTTTATCGGGGTGGGGGTGCCGTAGTATTCCACGCGCACACCTTCCAGCAGCTGCGGGTTGGCCCTGCCGGTCCTGAGAGTGCCCAGGTCCCGCTTGAGCTTGCCCACCTGCTCGCCCATCTCGCCTTCCAGCTTTGCAACCACGTCGTTGATGCTAACGTTCTCGTTCATTAAAGTCCCTCCGGAACGGCCTCAGCCCGCTATCAGCGTGCCAACCCTGGCCCCGCTTGCGGCCTTCTTTATGTTGCCCTTCTTGTGCAGGTTGAAGAGCATGATCGGAATCCTGTTTTCCATGCACAGCGACAGCGCGCTGGCGTCCATGAAACGCAGGCCCTGCCCCAGCGCTTTCATGTAGGTGATTTCTTTTATCGGCTTTGCGTCGGGGTTCTTGCGCGGGTCGTCGGTATAGACCCAGTCCACCTGCGTGGCCTTAAGCAGCATGTCGGCCTCTATTTCAGAGGCGCGCAGCGCGGCGGCGGTGTCGGTGGTGAAGTAGGGGCTGCCGGTGCCGCCCGCGAAAATCACTATGCGCCCCTTTTCCAGGTGGCGGATGGCGCGGCGGCGGATGAAGGGCTCGGCCAGTTCCTTGATGTCTATGGAGGTCTGCACCCGGGTGGGCGCGCCGGCCTTCTCAAGCGCCGACTGCAGGGCCAGCGCGTTGATGATGGTGCCCAGCATGCCCATGTTGTCGGAGGTCACGCGCTCGATGGTGCCGCCCATGGCCCCGGCTCCGCGCCAGATGTTGCCTCCGCCCACCACTATGGCGAGCTGAAGGCCTTTGGACGGCACCGCCGCGATTTCGGCGGCGATGCCGTGCAGAGCGGTCGGGTCCAGGCCGCCTGTGGCGGCGCGGCCCAAAGCCTCGCCGGACAGTTTCAGCAGAACGCGACGCGCCATGACCTTACTCGGCTCCCAACTGGTAGCGCACGAAGCGCTTCACGACTGCGGCGCCGCCCTGTTCCTTCGCCATGCGGTCGACGTAGTCGGACACGGACAGCTTGGAGTCGCGGATGCTGGCCTGCATGAGCAGGCAGCTCTCCTCCATGAATTTCCTCACGCGGCCCACGAGCATCTTCTCGATGGCGGCGTCGGGCTTGCCCTGGTTCTTGGCGTTGACGCGGTAGATTTCCTTTTCCTTCTCGATGATGTCGGCGGGCACTTCCTCCTGCCTGCACCAGCGGGGGGACATGGCCACTGCCTGCAGGGCCAGCTCGCGGGCTATGTTGCGGGCGGCGTCGGCCTTGAGGCCGCCGGAGAACTCTATCTCCACCAGCGCGGCTTTCTTCTCGTCGGTATGTATGTAGTGGCCGATGACGGCGTTGGCCGGGACTTCCATCAGGAGGCCGCGGCGGAAGCTCATGTTCTCGCCCACCTTCGGGGCGATTTTAAGCACCAGCTCCTTGGCCGACGCGTCCTGCGTCGGGTCGGCGGAAGCGGGCTTGGAATAAACCAGTTCCGCCAGGTCCTTGGCCAGGCCCTTGAAGTCGGGGGTTTTGGCCACGAAGTCGGTCTCGCAGTTGAGCTCGACCATGGCGGCCTTGCGGCCGTCGTCGGAAAGCTTCAGGGCCACAAGCCCTTCCTTGGTGGCGCGGGCGGAGCGCTTGGCCAGGTCGGCCAGGCCTTTCTTGCGCAGGCTCTCGACGGCCTTGTCCATGTCGCCGTTGGATTCAACCAGCGCCTTCTTGCAATCCATGATTCCGGCGCCCGTCTTGTTGCGCAGCGCCATCACCTTCTCGTTTATCGAGCCTTCTGCTGTGGACATATCGTGTTTCTCCTTAGGGGGTTGTGTGCCTTATTTAGCGCGACTGCCGGCCGGACTAATCCGGCCGGCAGCCACAAAAAACTTTACCGCAAAGACTTACTCGGCCGCCGGCGCCTCTTGCTGAACGGGGGCTTCGACTGCGGGCGCGGCCGGGGACTGGGCTGCCTGCTCGGCTGCGGCGGCCGCCTCGGCCTGCTGTTCCTGGGCCTTGGACGCTTCCGCGGCGGCCTTGCGGCCTGCCAGGACGGCATCGGCCGCCATGGCGCAGAAAAGCTTTATGGAGCGGGCGGCGTCGTCGTTGCCGGGGATG
>JAAYTX010000195.1 GCA_012523635.1 Elusimicrobiota bacterium | reverse complement strand
TTGCGGTTTTGCGTTATTCATTAAAGCTTAATATGCCAGTCCATTTTTATGGCACGGGTTTAGGAAAATCCACAATTGCCAATGTTCTTAACGCTGCGGGGTACATCGCGTCAGAAGCCGCTCAGTTAAATAACGGCGATAGAGGTTGCTGTGGCGTACCGGATGGCTTCGAGGGTATTTGCTTTAACGTCAAAAGAAGAACCCCTGATAAGCTCATGCCGGAGCTTTACGAGGTTCTTAGAAGGCAAAAAGCCGAGATTATTCAGTGGGTTAACTCTTCGGCTTCTTAAGGACTCTAACGTTAAAGCGCCAATTTGGCTCTGATGTACCAGGTATCGGTTTAGCCCGGAAACCTGCGGCTAACATGGCTTCCATAAAGCACTTACTTGTAACATGCGCGTTAACATCGCCGAAAAGTCGAGTAAATGGTTGCTTTAAACCATACGCTGAGTGTCTTGGGTTAAAGCTTTTAGTTTTAGAGAAATTTGTTTCGATGTAGGTCAGTAATTCTTGTTTTTTCTCAGGAGCTAAATCATCAAAGCTATCGACGTTATTACTCAACTAGATCACCTCCCTTCAAATACCAATTTTCGACGGGAGGAAAGATTTCCCTGTTATGAGCATCGTCGTGAGGAAAAAGCAAGATGTTTTGGAGGGACGTGATAGCATAATGCTTTGCAGGAAATGTTTTCGCCAGCAGTACTGTATCCCGGACGAGCGCCTAAAATTAGGCGCAAAAGAAAAAGACCGCTCGAGAGCGGCCTAATCAAGAAGGAGGAAATGACAACATGGACATCACGGTAAAGATCGAGGCCCCGGAACTGGTCGCAGCGGTTAACACCCTGGCCGCCGCCCTGGAAACCTGGAACCACGGGATGATCGCGGCCAATTGCAAACCGGCTCCCGTGCAAACGCCCGAACAAGCGCCGCCGCCCGCGGCGCCGATAGCACAGACGCAACCCGTAACGCCGCTGCCGGTCACGCCGGCCCCGGCTCCAATACCGACCGCTGTCCCGGCGCCCGTTATGGGAACCGCCGTTCCCACCGCGGCGCAAACCTACACAATGGAGCAACTGGCGATCGCGGCCACGCAGCTGGTCGACGCCGGCCGCCGGGCGGAACTCGTGGCGCTCCTGGCCTCGTTCGGCGTGCAGGCTTTAACCGCCTTGCCCAAGGAGCAGTACGGCAACTTCGCCACCCAGCTTCGGGCTATGGGGGCCAAAATATGAACGGGCACGCCCTCCTGTCCGCCAGCGGGGCGCACAAATGGCTCAAATGCACCCCGTCCGCCCGGCTGGAAGAAACCCTGCCCGAGGGGACAAGCGAATACGCGGAAGAGGGCCGCCTGGCCCACGAAATCGCGGAACTGAAACTGCGCAAGCAGTTTATTGAACCGATGGGGATGCGGACCTTTAACAGCCGGCTGAAAAAACTGCAAGCCAACCCCCTGTACAAAGATGAAATGCTGCACCACACCGACGCCTATTTGGAATATGTCTCCAGTATCACCCACAGTTTCACCTCTCCGCCCTATGTTGCGGTCGAAAAACAGCTGGACTTCTCCGAATACGTGCCCGAGGGCTTTGGCACGGGGGACTGCATCATCATTCACGGCGACACCTTGCACGTGATCGACTTCAAATACGGCAAAGGAGTGCCGGTGTCGGCGGAGATGAATCCCCAAATGCAGCTGTACGCCTTGGGAGCCTGCGCCGCGTATTCGTTCCTGTACCCCATCGCGAACGTGAAACTGGCGATTGTCCAGCCGCGGGTAGGGGAGCCCTCCGAATGGGAACTGCCGGCAAGCGATCTGCTGGCCTGGGGGGAAAGCGTGAAGCCGGTTGCCCGGAAGGCCTTCGCGGGAGAGGGCGATTACGTATCCGGCGACCATTGCCGGTTCTGCCGGGCGCGGGCGCTGTGCCGGGCCCGCGCGGAGTTCAACACCGCGCTGGAGGAATATCACCAAATGAAACCGCCCCTCATCTCCAACGAGGAAGTCGGGGCGATCCTGGTGCGGGCCCAGAACCTCGCCAAGTGGGTTAAAGACCTGGAGGATTACGCCCTGTCCGAATGCCTTAAAGGCAATGAGATGCCCGGGTGGAAGGCGGTGGAAGGACGCAGCTCAAGGCAATACGTCGATCAGGATGAAGCATTCAAACTGCTGATAGCAAGCGGCATCGACGAGGCGCTGTTGTATCAGCGCGTACCGCTCACCTTGCCGAAAGTGGAAGAGTTATTGGGGAGAAAGACCTACACCGAACTGCTCGTCAACACGGGACACGTCAAAACGGAGCCGGGCAAACCGACACTGGCGCCGATAAGCGACAAGCGGGAAGCAATCAGCCGGACAAGCGCGACGGAGGATTTTGGATCATGAGCATAAGAGGGGTGTTGGAATATGTCAAAGCGACAAGCGAATATGAGGAGAGCATAACCCTGAGAACGATGATTGACGAAGCCGAGATGGAACTGGAAGACAGGTGCAATGAGTGCAGGTTTAACCCGAAATGCGTCGAGGACGACGAAAACGAAAGCGAGGATGAGTAAAATGGCCAATCAAAATCCGCAGCACGTTGTAACCGGAAAGGTGAGACTGAGCTACGCGCATCTGTTCAAGCCCTACGCCAATCCGAACAACCCAAACAGCGAACCGAAATACAGCGCGACGATCCTGTTGCCCAAATCCGACACAGCGACAAAACAGCGCCTTGACGCGGCCATCCGGGCCGCGGTTGAGGCGGGGGTGTCCACAAAATGGAACGGCGTGCGGCCGCCGCAAATAGCAGTCCCGATCCACGACGGGGACGGCCCGCGTCCCTCGGACGGCATGCCGTTCGGCGCCGAGTGCAAGGGGCATTGGGTTTTCACGGCCTCGTCCAGGCAGGCGCCCGAGATCGTGGACGCGGGGCTCAATCCGATCATCAATCAGTCCGAGGTGTATTCCGGCATCTATGCCAGGGTATCAGTCGCTTTTTTCCCGTACAACAACAGCGGCAAAAAAGGCATCGGCTGCGGCCTGGGCAACGTGCAGAAGCTGGAAGACGGCGAACCTTTGGGCGGACGCACGTCCGCAAGCGACGACTTCGGCGCCGCCGCCGGTTTACCCGCGGCTCCCGCGTATCCGCAGCCGGGCTATCAGCAGCCGGCGCACGCTTACCCCGCGCAGCCGGGTTATCCTCCGCCGCCGGCCTTCGCGCCGATCGTCCCGCAGCAACCCGCGCATCAGCAGCCGGCGCAGGTTGACCCGATCACCGGCAGACCGCTGCTGGGCGGCGTGATGGGGTTGTGAAGCGCCATCTGAATATTGACATCGAAACGTTCAGCAGCGTCGACATCAAAAAAAGCGGACTGTACAAATATGTGCAGTCCGCCGACTTCCAAATCCTTTTGTTTGCCTATTCCCTCGACGGAGGCCCGGTGCAAGTAATCGACCTCGCGTGCGGGGAGGGGCTGCCTCTGGATATTGCGGCCGCGCTGCAGGATCCCGCCGTGGTGAAACACGCGTACAATGCGTCCTTCGAATGGTATTGCCTCAACAAGTTCTATTACTCCCCCCTGGACCAGTGGCGCTGCACAATGCTGCACGGCCTCTACTGCGGCTACACGGCGGGCCTTGCGGCGACGGCGGCGGCTCTGGGGCTTCCCGAAGACAAGCGGAAAATGAGCCTGGGGGCGGCGTTGATCAGGACGTTTTGCATGCCGGCGACCCCGACGAACAAAAACGGGTATCGGACGAGAACACTGCCGCACCATGAACCGGAAAAGTGGCAACTGTTCAAGGAGTACTGCAAGCAGGACGTTGTCGCCGAAATGGAGATAGAGCGGCGCCTGTCCGCCTTCCCCCTGCCGGAGCGGGAACAAAAACTCTGGGAGCTTGACCAGCGGATCAACGCCTGCGGGGTGGCCGTGGACACCGGCCTGGTTGAAGGAGCCCTGCACTGCGACGCGGTTGTCGGCGGCGAACTCATGACCGAGGCCATAGGGCTGTCCGGACTGGAAAACCCGAAAAGCGTAAAGCAGCTGTCCGAATGGTTGACCGAGGAGACGGGCGAAGAAATTTCCGACCTTCAAAAAAACACCGTTGCGGAACTGATCAAGGCAACGAATAACGACACCGTCCGGCGCATGCTGGAAATCCGCCGGGAACTGGCCAAGACGAGCGTCAAAAAGTATACGGCCATGCGGGAGGCGGTGTGCGCCGACGGCCGCGTCCGGGGGCTGCTGCAGTTTTACGGCGCCAACCGGACCGGCCGCTGGGCCGGCCGGCTGGTGCAGGTGCAAAATCTGCCGCGAAATTACCTCGAGACTCTCTCTCATGCCCGCGACTGCGTCAAAGCCAAAAAAGTGGACGCCCTGAAACTGATTTACGGCAATGTGCCTGACGCCCTGTCCCAGCTCATCCGCACAGCCTTCATCCCGGCGCCCGGCCATGTGTTCGTCGTGGCCGACTTTTCGGCCATCGAGGCCCGCATAATCGCCTGGCTGGCCGGGGAGCAATGGCGTCTCGAGGTATTCGCCACCCACGGCAAAATCTACGAAGCCTCGGCCAGCCAGATGTTCGGCGTGCCGATCGAGAAAATCGCCAAGGGCAACCCGGAATATGAACTGCGGCAAAAAGGGAAAGTGGCTGAATTGGCGCTTGGCTACCAAGGCGCGTCCGGGGCGCTCATCACCATGGGCGCCCTGGACATGGGCTTGGCCGAGGAGGAACTGCCGGAAATGGTGCTCCGCTGGCGAGCGGCCAACAAAAGAATCGTCGACCTTTGGTACAGCCTGGAGAACGCCGCG
>JAAYTX010000194.1 GCA_012523635.1 Elusimicrobiota bacterium | reverse complement strand
TGGGGAGCGGCGACCGTTCCGAAAAGATACGCACCTACAATTTCCCGCAGAACCGCGTAACCGACCATCGGCTTGAGCAGTCCTGGCATAATCTGGCCGAAATAATGGAAGGCGCGCTAGGCCCCATGCTTGAGGCCATCAAGAAAGACAGGCTGGCCAAGCGGCTGGCGCAAAGCGGTTTGTGAGCACGGCGCGGGAACTCCTTGGCTGGGCTTCAGGCGTTTTCTCCGGGGCCGGCAGGCCCGAGCCCGAACTGAACGCCGAGCTGCTTCTGGAATACGTCTGCGACAGGCCGCGGCTGCATTTCCGCATAGAAGCGGAAGAAACAATTCCCCCCTCCCAAGAGACACGCTTCAAAAGGCTGGCGCGGCAGCGCGCCACCGGCGTGCCGCTTGCCTATATCACCGGGTTCCAGCATTTCCGCGGGCTTGAAATAAAGGTTACGCGCGCCGTGCTTATTCCCCGGCCGGAGACCGAGGAACTTGCCGGGCTGATACTGTCCGGGCTTGTTAAATATACGTCCCAGTCGCCGCTGGTGCTTGAATTGTGCACTGGCAGCGGGTGCCTGTCTTGCGCCATAGCGTCAGAAATGCCTTCCTGCCGCGTGATTGCTTCGGATATTTCGGCTCCAGCCTTGCGCGTCGCGCGCGCCAATGCGCAGCGGCTTGGGCTAGACGGGCGCGTTGCTTTCAAACAGTCCGATTTTTTTAAAAGCCTCAAGGGAAAAACAGATTGCATAGCGGCCAACCCCCCGTATGTCCCGGCGGGGGAACTTCTCTCCGCGCAAAAGGAGCTTTCCTTTGAACCGGCGCTTGCGCTGGACGGCGGGCCTGACGGACTGTCTGCGGCGCGTAAAATTATTACCGGGGCTCCGGCGCACCTTAAGCCGGGCGGACTGCTGTTTCTGGAACTGGGCAGCGGGCAGGCCCGGCGGCTTGCGCGCGAGATGGACGCTAAAATTTGGGATAATATCGTCATTGCCCGGGATTTGCAGGGCGTTGAACGTTTTTTAAGCGCTAAATTAAAGACAGAGGCCATTTAAATGGATAAATTCATAATAAGCGGCGGTCATTCCCTGAAAGGCGCGGTAACAGCTGGCGGTTCGAAGAATGCGGCCCTGCCCATACTGTTGTCGGCGCTGCTTACCGACGAGGAATGCATCATAGGCCGCGTGCCGCTCCTGCGCGACATAGAAACCACTTTCAAGCTGCTGGAATACCACGGTAAAAAGGTCTCGTTTTCCAAGGGTGTGGCGCGCATAGCCCCGCATAAGAAGCTGGTTACGGAAGCGCCCTACGATCTCGTGAAGCAGATGCGCGCCTCCGTGCTGGTGGCCGGGCCCCTGCTGGCGCGTTTTCACAAGGCCAGCGTGCCGCTTCCCGGCGGTTGCGCCATAGGCATGCGTCCGATAGATATACATATAACCGCGCTTGCCCGCCTCGGCGCGAAAATAGACAACGCCAACGGCAACCTTCTTCTTTCGGCCGACAAGCTGCGCGGGGCCAGGATTCGCTTCCCATTCCCCAGCGTCGGAGCCACCGAAAACCTGATGATGTGTGCCGCGCTGGTGCCCGGCGTCACGATACTTGAAAACGTGGCTATGGAGCCCGAGATAGACGATTTGCTGGACTGCCTTGTTAAGATGGGCGCGGAGATGAGCCGCGAAAAGGGCGGCAGGATACGGATAAACGGCGTCAAGAAGCTGCGCGGAGTGAAGCACGATGTGATAGCGGACCGCGTGGAAACCGGCACCTATCTTCTGGCCGGGGCCGCCACGCGCGGGCGCGTTACGGTGAAGAAGTCCTGCCCCGAGCATCTGGCCAGCCTGCTGGAACATCTGGCACGGGCCGGCGTGCGCGTATCCTATACCGCCGATTCCATAACCGTGGATTCCTCAAAAGTTCGGCCCAGGTCGGTTTCCATACATACGGAGCCGCATCCCGGCTTTCCGACTGATTTGCAGGCCCCGTGGATGTCGCTTATGTGCGTAAGCCACGGCAGCGGCGAGGTTAAGGAAGATATTTTTGAAAACCGCTTCATGCACGCGCCGGAACTGGCGCGCATGGGCGCGCTGATAGCTGTGGACGGGCACACCGCCGCAGTTGAGGGCGTGCCAAGCCTTTCGGGCGCTGAAGTTATGGCCTCGGACATTCGCGGCGGCGCCGCTCTTGTGGTGGCGGCTTTGGCGGCAAAGGGCGAGACCACTGTCCAGCGCATCTACCACATAGACAGGGGCTACGAGCGCATGGAGAAGAAGCTTGCTTCTCTGGGCGCAAAAATACGGCGGGTTAAGGGTTGAAAAAATCGGGCTTGCTCAGGGCTGTCTGCCCAGCAGGCCCTTGTAGTCTTTGCTGTAGACGAAGAGTTCCATCCACACCAGCATGGTCAGCAGGCACCACAGCGCGCGGCCGTGGTCTATCTTGCGGTTGACGTGCTCTTCCCATAGCGTCTTCACATAGGTCGGGTCCACAAACCCGGTCTTTTCTATGCTTTCCTTTGAGAAATAGCGCTGCGCCAGCGGCAGCATCTCCTTGTGGAACCAGCGAGAGTGCGCCAGTTCAAGCCCCATGTTCTTGCGGCGGTAGATTTTTGCGGGCAGCAGGTCTTTCACCGCTTTTTTCTGGATGTAGCGTCCGCTCATTCCCTTGAGTTTGAGTTCGGTGGGCACGCTGTTGGCGAATTCCACCAGCCTGCGGTCCAGGTAGGGCACGCGCGGGTCCACCCCGTGCGAGGAAAGCATTCTGTCGTTCTTGAGCAGCATGTCGCCCATCAGGTAGTATCGGAAATCCACGGCCGAGATGCGGTTGAGCTCGTCCGGGTAGTCCAGGCTGTAGAACAGTTTAGCGAAAAGCGAGTCTGTGGGCTGCACGCCGTCTGCGGCCAGGGGCATCAGGCCGCGCTTCTCGAAATCGCGCAAGGTGTAGCGCCAGTACAGGTGGGCCTGCGGCGTGTCCATTTCGCAGCCCTGCACGAAGCGCTTGGCCATGAATTCAAGGCTCAGCTTCTTGTATACGACGGGCAGGCTTTCCACGCTTTTTCGCACCAACTGGCGCAGGGCTGAGGGCACCAGCTTGCGGTAATACTTGCGCACTTTATAGGCGCGGAAGGTTTCGTAGCCTTTGAAAACCGTGTCGCCTCCCTCTCCGGTAAGCAGTACGGGGGCGTATTCGCTGGCGGCGCGGGAAAGCAGGAAGAAGGGTATGCAGGCCCCGTCGCCGGAAGGCTCGTCCAGGAAGGCGACGTGGCGGTATAGGTTGTCTATTATTTCGTTGGGTCCGACCTTCACCTCATGGTGTATCGAACCGGCGTATTTGGTGATGAAATGCTGGTAGCGCGACTCGTCGAAACTGCCGTCCGACATCGAGGCCGAGAAGGTGTGTATTTCGCGCCCGCCGGTCAGCTTCTTGTACATCATCAGCAGGGTGCTGGTGTCCACGCCGCCGGAAACCGTCAGTCCAACCGGCCCGGTTTCCGGTATGTTGCGCAGGAGCGCTTCTTCCATGCGGCTGCGCAGCCCGTCGGCGGCGGCGTTTTCGTCCATGCCGGGGTCGGGCTTGTGGTCTATGGTGTAATAGGGTCGGATTTCGTCTTTTCCCGTAGCCAGGTCGATTTCTATAAGGTGGGAATTCAGCAGTTCGCGAACGTCCTTGAACGGCGTGAATTCGCCAGGAATGTAGGCCAGCGAGAAGTAATGGAACAGCGCTTCCAGGTCCAGTTCCGAGCGGCGGAATTCCGGAAGTTCCATGAAGCATTTGAGTTGTGAGCCGAAATAGAGCCTGCCGTTTTTGCGCATCCAGAATAGCGGCCTGATGCCGAAATGGTCGCGCCCGGCATAGACTTTCCCGGCCTTGACGTCGTATATCGCGAAGGCGAACATGCCTGTAGTGCGGCGCAGGCAGTCTATGCCTTCTTCCTGATACAGGCGCATAAGTGTTTCAGCGCAGTGTTTTGTAGAGAACGCTCCGCCCTGTTTCAGGCTCTTGCGCAGTTCCAGATGGTTGGTGATTTGCCCTTCAACAGCTATCCGCAGGGAGCCGTCGCTGCTGGAAAAAGGATGATCCGGGAAGGAGAGGCCGTCTTCGGGTCCGGCGCAGGCCAGCGCCACCCGTCCGTCCGACCAGGAGCCCGAGAATTTCGCGCCCCTGTGCCCCAGTTCGGACAGCATGGAGGAGGCCAGGCCCTTGTCTTCGGCTTTCAGCCTGCCTTCCAGCGCCACTATGCCCGCTATGCTTCCCATAGTTTTATTCTATAAATTCACGCGGCTCTTTTTATCCAGAAAATCAGTGAACGCGCGGATTATGTTCTCAAGCTCTTTTGTGCCCAGACCCGGCCAAAGCCCAATCCAGAAGCAGCCGGACATGGCCGTTTCGGTTCCCGGCAGGAGAGAATAGTGCTCGTCTCCCAATTCGGATGATACCAGCGGGCCGGAATCCAGTATGCGGAGGCTAACGGCGTCTTCGCTCATGGCCGGCTGGCGCAGCAGGTTCCCGCCGAAAAGCGTGCGTGTGCCTATGCCCCTGCTTTCCAGAAACGAGGTGATATCCACGCGGTTGAAATGGGCTTCAGGCCGTACTGTCAGCGGATAACCGAACCATGACGGGTTCGCGTCCGGCAATGCGGCGGGCAGTTCGAAGAGTTTCGCGTGCCGTGCGAACGATTTATTCAGAAAAGTGAAATTGGCCCGGCGAAGGGCGGTGAATTCGGGCAGTTTTTTCAGTTGTGCCAGTCCTATGGCGGCCTGCCAGTCCGTCATCTTCAGGTTGTAGCCGAGGTGCGAATAGGTGTATTTGTGGTCGTATCCCGGCGGCAGTTTCCCGAACTGGCGCGTGAAGCGCGCGCCGCATATTCCGTCTTTGCCGGGCGGGCATTTGCAGTCGCGTCCCCAGTCGCGCAGCGACAGCGCTATATCCACCAATTCCGGGTCGTTGACCAGAAGGGCCCCGCCCTCGCCTGTGGTTATGTGATGCGCGGGGTAAAAACTCAGCGTGGCCAGATGTCCGAAAGTGCCGGTTAACCTGCCGCCAAGGGTGGAGCCAAAAGCATCGCAGTTGTCCTCGATAAACCAGAGCGAGTGTTTTTTGCAGAAAGCCGCCACGGCCTGCGCGTCGAAGGGGTTGCCGAGCGTATG
>JAAYTX010000193.1 GCA_012523635.1 Elusimicrobiota bacterium | reverse complement strand
TTCTCCTTCAGCGCCGGGTCCATGGCCACCACGTCGCCGGGGCGCACCTGGAAGGACGGAATGTTCACCATGCGGGAATTCACTTTCACGTGCTTGTGCAGGACAAGCTGCCGCGCCAGCTTCAGCGAGAGCGCGAAACCCAGGCGGCGGACGACGTTGTCCAGCCTGGTTTCCAGATAGCGCAGGAAAAGCTCGCCCGTCTGGCCTTCGCTCTTGGACGCCTTGGCGAACAGGTTGGCGAACGGCCTCTCCGTCATGCCGGCGGCAATTCTGGCCTTCTGCTTCTCGACCAGGCGCACAGCGTATTCGGACTGCTTGCTGCGCGGCTTGCCGCCGCTGAACTTGCCGCGCACAACCGGCTTCTCGCGGTCAATGGCGCACTTGGAATAGCATTTGGCGCCCTTGAGGAAAAGCTTGGTCTGGTGCTTGCGGCATTTTTTGCAACTTGCCTGTGTGTATCGTGCCATATATCTTCAGTTCTCCGGATTCTGCGGCTATACCCGGCGCGCCTTGGGAGGCCTGCAGCCGTTGTGCGGTATTGGGGTCACGTCTTTGATGCTGATCACGTGCAGCCCTGAGGCCTGCACGGCCCTGATTGCCGTTTCGCGTCCCGGACCGGGGCCCGAAACCAGCACCGTGGCTTCCTTCACGCCCATCTCGGCCGCCTTGTGGGCGACCTTGCTTGAGGTGACCTGGGCCGCGAACGGGGTGCCTTTCTTGGTTCCCCTGAAGCCGCAGGCCCCGGAGGTGGACCAGGCCAGCGTCTCGCCGCGATCGTCGCTCACCGTGATGATGGTGTTGTTGAAGGTGCAGTAAATGTGGAAGACGGCAAAAGAGCCGGTCTTGCGCACCTTTTTCCTGCCCCTGAATTTGTCAGACTTCGCCGACGCCGCGGGTGCGGCTTCAGCTTTTCCAGTCTCGTTGTTCTTGTTCTCGGCTGCCATGTCAAAGTTAGGCTGATGCGCCTACCTCCTTATGAATTTATCGCTTCGCGGGTCACTCGCCGGGCTTGGCCGAGCCGACCGTCTTTCTGCGTCCGCGCCGTGTGCGGCCGTTGGTCTTGGTCCTCTGCCCGCGTACCGGCAGGTTGCGCCGGTGGCGCATGCCGCGGTAGGAGCCTATCTCTACATAACGGTGTATGTTCTGCTGCAATTCGCGGCGAAGCTCGCCTTCCACCTTATACTCTTTCTGTATAACGGTGTTCAGCAGGCTGGCCTGGTGCTCAGTCAAATCCTTGACCCTGGTGGTAGGATCTATCTGGTCCTTGAGCCCGGCCAGGATTTTGTTGGACACAGTCTGGCCAATCCCGTAAACATACCTGAGCGCCACGTCTATGCGCTTGTTCTTAGGCAGGTCAACTCCGGCTATTCTTGCCATACTCCTCCATTAATAAGCGGCGCGAAAATTACTGCTTGCCGCACTAAATAATATCAGCCCTGACGCTGTTTGTGCTTCTTCACGGTGCAGATGACGCGCACCACGCCCTTCCGTTTAACAATCTTGCACTTCTGGCATATCTTCTTTACGCTGGCTCTCACCTTCATGGTTATTCGCGCCTCGCGCCCGCATCGGCGGACAGGGCGGCCTCCTGTTTACTTTTCTCGGAAAGTTATCCTTCCCTTGGTCAAATCGTAAGGGGACATCTCGACCTTGACCTTGTCTCCCGGCAAAATTCTGATGTGGAACATCCGCATCTTTCCGGAAATGTGCGCCAGTATGGTTCTCGGTCCGGGTATTTCGACGCGGAACATGACGTTTGGAAGCGCTTCCAGTATGGTACCGGGCACTTCAATCTTGTCGTCGGCCATAGCCTGGCCCGTTTAAGGGGCCGTTTGCTTCCTCCGTTAGAGTAATGTCAGCACTTCGCAGCCTTTTTCCGTCACCGCCACTGTATGCTCAAAGTGGGCGGAGAGGCTGCCGTCGGCGGTTTCCACCGTCCAGCCGTTGTCCAGCACCTTCACGTCGTAGCCGCCCAGGTTCACCATCGGCTCTATGGCGATGGTCAGGCCGGGCGAAAGCTTCACTCCGGTACCGGGCCTTCCGTAATTGGGCACCGGCGGTTCCTCGTGCAGATGGCGGCCTATGCCGTGGCCCACGAAATCGCGCACCACCGACATCCCGCGCGCTTCCACGAAAGTCTGCACCGCGCTGGAGATGTCTCCCAGAAAACCTCCGGGCTTCACCGCCGCTATGGCGGCCTCCAGGGATTGCCTGGTCACCTGCAGCAGTTCCGCCGCCTCTTTGCTCACCTTGCCGACCGGCACGGTTATCGCCGAGTCGCCGCAGTAGCCGTCTATGACGGAACCCATGTCAAAGCTTACTATGTCGCCTTCATGCAGCTTGCGCTTCTTGTCCGGTATGCCGTGCACGACCTCCTGGTTGATGGAGACGCACAGCACCGCCGGGTAGCCGCAATATCCCAGAAAAGCCGGCAACGCCCCGTGTTTTTCAAGCACCGACGCAGCAAGCCTGTCCAGTTCCGCGGTGCTTACGCCTGGCACGGCCGCGGCCTCCAGTTCTTTAAGAGCCGCCGCCACGGCCTTACCTGCTCTTCTCATTTTCTTGAGCTCGTCCGGGGTCTTCAGCTCAAGTACGGGCTTGCGTTTTATAATCTTCGCCTCCTGCGCAACGTCAGCAGAGGAAAACGAACCTGCCCGCGTCATTGTCAAATCTTCTGCAACAGCGCGGCAATAGACTCGGACACTTTGGCGGGGGGCATAGAGCCGTCCACGCGCAACAGCCTTCCGGCCTGCTCATAATATTGTACCAGAGGAGCAGTGTCTTTGCGATAGGCTTCCAGCCGGGTTTTTATCGTTTCCGGCTTGTCATCGTCGCGCCAGACCAGTTTCTGGCCGCATTTATCGCACACACCTTCCTTGACAGGAGGGTTGGTGCGGACGTTATAAACCTGTTTGCAGGCGGGACAGCTGCGCCGCGCGCCAAGCCTGTCCACCACCACAGCCTCGTCCAGATCCACCAGAATCACGGCGTCCAGCTTCTTGCCGTTTGCCGCGAAAAATTTATCCAGACCGCGCGCCTGGGCCACCGTGCGGGGAAAGCCGTCAAACAGAAGGCCGCGCGTTTCCATGGCTATGGCCGACTGCACCACTTCAAGCACCACGTCGTCGGAAACCAGCTGTCCGGCATCCAGAATAGCCTTCACCTTCAGCCCCAGCGGCGTCTTCCCTCCGATCTCGGCGCGGAAAATGTCGCCGGTGGAAAGATGCCTCAAATTGTATTTCGCGCACAGCGCCGGGGCCTGCGTCCCTTTGCCGGCGCCGGGAACGCCCAGCAGCACCAGATTCAGCGGAGACGTCATGCGTTCCCCACGTTGAACCAGCGGCCTTTTATCTTGGCTCCCTTTATCATCGGCTCGTAGTTGCGCATTATCAGGTGCGCCTCAAGCTGGCCGATAGTGTCCAAAGCCACGCCGACCACGATAAGAAGCGAGGTGCCGCCGAAATAAAACGGCACGTTGAACTGCTGGCGCATGATATCCGGCAGTATGGCGATACACACCACGAAGAGCGCGCCGCCCAGGGTTATCCTGTTCAAAATCCATTCTATATACTCGGCCGTCGGCTCGCCGGGACGTATGCCGGGGACAAAGCCGCCCCACTTCTTCATGTTCTCCGAAAGTTCCTTGGGATTAAAGCTGACGGAATTGTAGAAGTAGCAGAAAAAGACAATCAGGAAAGCGTAGATTATTTCATACAGCCAGTTGCCACGCGAGACGAAATTAGCTATCGCCTGCGCCCACGGGGCATTGGGATTGAACTGCGCCACGGTCAGCGGCATGGTCAGCAAAGCCACCGCGAAAATAACCGCTATAACGCCGGACTGGTCTATCTTTATGGGCAGGAAGGAACTGGCCCCGCCGTACATCTTGCGGCCCACCATGCGCTTGGCGTACTGCACCGGTATCTTGCGCTGGGCAGTTTCCACCCACACCACTCCAGCCATAACCGCGAACACCATTATCATGATGAACAGCAGCAGCAGTATGGAGATTTCCTCCAGCTGCACCAGCTTTATCATGTTCATCAGGGCGCTGGGCATGCGGTCCACTATGCCGGCAAAAATTATCAGCGATATGCCGTTGCCTATGCCGCGCTCTGTCATCTGTTCGCCAAGCCACATCACGAACATGGTGCCGGTGGTCAGCGTCAGCACGGTGACGAAGTAGAACATCGGAGACGGATCTATGACCACGGGCAGGTTCCCGGGCACGGGAAGATGCGACATGGCCATGGTAAGGCCGAAAGACTGAAACGCCGCCAGGCCCAGCGCGAACACGCGGGTTATCTGGTTGATTTTCTTGCGTCCCAGTTCCCCTTCCTTGGAAAGATGGTCGAGGTAGGGAATCACGTGGGCCCCGGTGACGAGGCTCATAATGATGGAGGCGTTGATGTAAGGCATCACGCCCATCGAGAGAATGGAGAACCTGCCCAGCGCGCCGCCCGAAAACACGTCCAAGAAGCCCAGCAGGCCGTTGCTGTGCGATTGGAAAATCGAACGCAGGGCCTCGCTGTTGATGCCTGGTATCGGGATGGCCGCACCGATTCTGAAAACAGCGAGCGCGCCCATCACGTAAAGAACGCGCTTGCGCAATTCCGGTATGTTGAACAGGTTGGCCAAAGCTGACTGTTGTGGTTCCATCCCCTCTCCTGATTCCTTACTTCTTGTTTTCCAGAACGACCGCCTTGCCGCCGGCCTTCTCGATCTTTTCCTTCGCGCCCTTGGAGAAAGCGTGCACGGTGACCTTAAGCGGATGGCTCATCTCGCCGTTGGAAAGTATCTTCACGCGCTCGCCGTAGCACACCAGGCCTTTGGACTTCAGGGCCTCGACGGTGACGTCGGCATTGGCGGGGAAACGCTTGCAAAGCGTGGAAAGGCTGACAAACTCGCTGTTTGTGGCGAACTGAACGTTAGAGAAACCGCTCTTGGGAATGCGCCGGAACAGCGGCATCTGGCCGCCTTCGAAACCGGGCTTCTTGGTGCCGCCGGAGCGGCTGCTCTGGCCTTTCTGCCCGCGGGTGGACGTCTCGCCGTGGCCGGAACCGCGTCCGCAGCCCAGGCGCTTTTTCTTTGACTTCGAGCCGAATTTCGGCGCCAACGAATCAAGTCCTATCATAATAAACCGTCCTCCGAAATTACGCCTGCGACGCAGGCTGTGTGACGCCGGTCTGCGCCGTGGTCTTGCTGCGCAGCTTCGCCACTTCCTCTTTGCTCTTGAGCAGCTTCAAAGCCTCAACGGTGGCATACACCATGTTGCACGGGTTGGAAGAACCCAGGCTCTTGGTGAGTATGTTGTGGATGCCGGCGGCTTCCAGCACCGCGCGGACTCCGGCTCCGGCGATAACACCGGTGCCGGGGCCGGCGGGCTTCATCCAGACTTTGCCCGCGCCCGACACGCCGATGATTTCATGCGGAATCGTGTTTGCGTCCTCTACCAGCGGGAAATGCACCATATGCTTGCGCGCATGAGAGGTGGCCTTCTGTATGGCCATCTGCACCTGGTTGGCCTTGCCTATGGAAACGCCCACGCTGCCGCGGGAATCGCCCACGACGACCAGCGCCCGGAAGGAGAACCTTTTGCCGCCCTTGACAACCTTGGCCGTGCGGGCCAGGTTGACGACGGTGGTCTTCTCGGCCGCGATGTTCAGGTCCGGCGTGAAGCCCGGAGCGCCCTTGGGGGCGAAACGCGGGGAGTTTTTCCTGCTGCTCCTGTCATTCTGATTCAGAGTTTTATCGGACATCAACCGCTCCTTTCCTAGAACTTGAGGCCGGCTTCGCGCGCGGCGTCGGCCAGGGCTTTAACGCGGCCGTGGTAAATTCTGCCGCCTCTGTCGAAGCAGACTTCCTTTATGCCGGCCGCCATAGCCTTCTTGGCTATCAGCGCGCCCACCGCTTTCGCGGCGTCGAGGTTCTTGCCGGACTTGTGCTGCGCCTTGAGCTCCTTGCTCAGGGTCGAGGCGCTGGCCAGCGTAACGCCCTTGGCATCGTCCACAACCTGGGCGTACATATACTTCAGGCTCCTGTATACCGACAGGCGCGGATGCACCGAGCCGGTTGCCACCAGCTTCCTGCGCGTCCTTTCCTTTCTAAACTGATACCGCTGCTGTTTGGTTATCATGTGCCGATGCTCCCTACTTCTTCGCGGCTACGGCCGTCTTGCCGGCTTTGCGCGCTATATGCTCGTTCTGATATCTGATGCCGGAGCCCTTGTACGGTTCCGGGGGACGAATCTTGCGAATCCTGGCGGCGACGTCGCCGACAAGCACCTTATCCGCGCCCTTGATGGTGAGGATGGTCTGCTTGGGGTCGACTTCCATCTTGATGCCGGGCGGAATGTCGAACAGCACGGGATGCGAGAAGCCCAGTTCCATGCTGAGTTTGGCGCCGGAGATCTGCGCCTTGAAGCCCAGTCCCTGCAGTTCCAGGATTTTTTCAAACCCCGTAACCACGCCCTTGACCATGTTGGCGATGCGGGCGCGGGCCGTGCCGTGCAGCATGTTCATCATGCGAGGCTCTCCGCCGGCGACCGCAAGCGCGAGCTTGCCGTCTTTGAGCTCGGCCGTCATGTGGTCCGGCAGGGAATAGACGAGGCTGCCGAGGGGGCCGTCCACCTTCACGGTCTTGCCCTGGACGGCGAGCTTGGCCTTCTCCGGGATTGCGATAATCTGTTTACCTATTCTGCTCATAGTTTATGCCTCTGGGCCTGATGCTCTACCACACCTGGCAGAGAACCTCTCCGCCCACCTTTTTCTTTTTGGCGTCCGCGTCCGTCATGATGCCGGAGGAAGTGGACACTATCGAGATGCCGAACGGGCCGCGCACTTTGGGCAGGTCCGTGTAGGAGCGGTAAATCCTGCGGCTGGGCCTGGAAACGCGCTTGAGCCCGTGCAGGACGTTTTCTTTCTCAGCCGTGTACTTCAGGAACACGCGCAGCACGCCGCGCTTGCCCTCGCCGTGCACCGGCTTGACGTTGGAGATGTATCCCTCGTCCTTGAGAATCTTGAGCAGTTCCATCTTAAGCCGGGAAAACGGGATATCCACCTTTTCCTTGCTTTTGGCGCCTGCGTTGCGTATCCGTGTCAACATGTCCGCTATGGGATCCATAAATCATCAGCTCCTGAATTAATTACCAGCTAGACTTTCTCAAGCCGGGGATGAGGCCCTGCGAGGCCATTTTCCTCAGACAGATACGGCACAGTCCGAAATCCCTGTAAAACGCCCTGGGTCTTCCGCAGATCTGGCAGCGGTTGCGGTACTTCACCGCGTGCTTCAGCGGCTTACTCATTTTCGCTATCCAAGCAGTAGTGGCCATATATGTGCGCCCTCTCTATTTATTTTTGCCGCTCTTGCGGAAAGGCAGTCCCATAAGTTCCATGAGCCTGCGTCCGCGCGCGTCGTCGCCCGCGGTGGTGACAAAGGAGATGTTCATGCCGCGCGCTTTCGGAGACTTCTCCATGTCTATCTCCGGGAAAATGTGGTGCTCGCGCAGGCCCAGGTTCAGGTTGCCGCGCCCGTCGAAGGCGTTCGGATCGAAGCCCTGGAAGTCCCTTATGCGGGGACAAGCTATCGCGATGAAGCGGTCCAGAAACTCGTACATCTTCATGCCACGCAGCGTCACGCGCAGGCCGATGGGCATGCCCTCGCGCAGCTTGAAGTTGGAAATGGATTTTTTCGCGCGGCGCACCTGCGGGGCCTGGCCGGTGATCTTGGACAGGTCCTCCTTGGCGAGGTCCAGGGTCTGTATGTTTTCCTTGGCCTCGGATACGCCGATGTTGAGCACTATCTTGCTCAGCTTGGGCGCGCCCATGCGGGAGGAGACTTTCAGCTCCTCAACCAGCGCGGGCAGAACTTTCTCCTCGTACGCCGCCATCAGCCGGGGCATGTAATCCTTTGGCAGGGCCGCGACCGACGACGCTTCTGTTTTCTTTGCCATAACCGATCCTATGCGATGATTTCGCCGCACTTGCGGCAGACGCGGACTTTCTCTCCGCTCTTCAAGACGTCGGATTTGGGCCGGGTCGTCTTGGAACACTTGGCGCAGACCAGCGCCACGTTGGAGATGTGCAGCGGCATCTCTTTCTTCTGTATGCCGCCGGGCTTGCCCTGCGTGGGCTTGGCATGCTTGGTGACCATGTTCACGCCGGCCACCAGCACCTTCTCGTCGGCGGGCAGCAGTTTCCGCACTTCGCCGCGCTTGCCCTTGTCCTTTCCGGACAGGACCTCAACCGTATCTTTTTTCTTGATATTGAAAGCCATATCGCCTCTGTCAGAGAACTTCCGGAGCCAGCGAGATTATTTTGAGGAAATCGCTGTCCCTCAACTCGCGGGCCACCGGGCCGAAAACGCGCGTGCCCTTGGGCTCGTTGTTTGCGTCCACGACGCAGACCGCGTTGTCGTCAAAACGGATGTAGGAGCCGTCCTTGCGGCGCTGCTCCTTCTTCACGCGCACCACCACGGCGCGCACCACGTCGCCTTTCTTTATGGCGGCGGTGGGCAGCGCGTCCTTGACGGAACACATCACCACGTCGCCCAGATACGCGAAACGCCTGTGGCTGTCGCCGCGCACCTTGAAGCACATCAGCTTGCGCGCCCCGGAATTGTCCGCGACGTTAAGCATGGTTCTAAGCTGTATCATATTAGTCTAGCTCCAAAAACGCCGCGCCTTACAAGCCGGCTTTCGCGACCACCCTGACCACGCGCCATCTCTTAAGGCGCGACAGCGGCCGGGTGCTCATAATTTCCACCGTATCTCCGGACTTGGACTCGTTGCCCTCGTCGTGCGCGTAGAACTTGCTCTTGCGGCGCATAACCTTGTCGTACAGGCGGTGGCGCACCTGGCGCTCCACTGTAACGACGCGGGTCTTGTCCATCTTGTCGGAAACCACGATGCCCTGAAAAGTTTTCCTGAGCGTGCGGGTGTTTTTCTCTGTGTCCATTGTCATAGCCTCGTTCCTTATTTGCCCTTGGCGGCCGCTTTTTCCCGCAGCAGCGTCTCTATCACTGCCGCTTTCCGCCTGAGCTTGCGCAGCTCCAGCGGGTTGGGCAGCGGAGAAGAGGCGTGCTTGAATGCCAGCGTCAGCTTCTTGCCCCTGATCTGGCCCAGTTCGGCTTCCAGTTCCTGGGCGCCGCGGCTGCGCAGAGTATCCAGTTCCTTGCGTTTCATGTTAGCTCCGTCAGTGCGCCAAACGCGCAACGAATTTAGTGCTGATGGGCAGCTTGGCCGACGCCAGGCGCATGGCTTCGCGCGCCTCGGTTTCGGTGATGCCTTCTATCTCGAACATAACCCTGCCGGGCTTCACGACGGCCACCCAGTGGTCCGGCGCGCCCTTGCCCTTTCCCATTCTGGTTTCAGCGGGATGCTTGGTGACAGCCTTATCCGGGAAAATCCGTATCCAGACCTTGCCCTTCTTGCTGACATAGCGGGACAGCGTTATACGCGCGGCCTCTATCTGGCGCGCGGTGATCCACTTCGGCTCCAGGGCCTTCAGGCCGTACTCGCCGAAGGACACCTCGACGCCGCGCTTCGCCTTGCCCTTTATGCGGGGGGCGCTGTGCGGCTTGCGATATTTAACTCTTTTGGGCATCAACATTGTCGTTATACTCCTTTTGTTCGGCTGCCGCTGGGGCGGGCTTGCTGGTGTTCTGGGCCAGCTGGCCTTCCGCATCGTCGGTGAAATTGCCGGCCTTGCGGATGTCGGCTATTATTTCACGCGGAGAGCGGGCGAAATGCAGCTTCTTGAAAATCCACACCTTCACGCCTATCTGGCCCATGGCGGTATAGGCTTCGGCCGTGCCGTAGTCTATGTCGGCGCACAGTGTGTGCAGCGGAATGCGGCCTTCGCGCTTCCACTCGCGGCGGGCGATTTCGGCGCCGCCCAGGCGTCCGGAAACCATTATCTTGATGCCCAGCGCTCCGGCGGACATCCCGCGCTCGATGGCGCGGCGCATCGCGCTGGCGTAATGGGCGCGCTTCTCAAGCTGCATGGCGATTGATTCGGCCACCAGCCTGGCGTCGGTCTCGGGGGATTTTATCTCGACGACGTTGACGAAAGTGCGGTTGCCGGTGAGGGCTTCCAGGCTGGTCCTGAGCGCCTCGATGTCGGCGCCCTTCTTGCCTATGACCAGTCCGGGGCGGGCGGTGTGGACGTTGACGCGCAGATAGGAACCGGCGCGCTCAATGCCCACCCAGCTCACGAAAGCCTGGCGGAAACGCTCTCTGACCAGGCCGCGTATGGCGTGGTCTTCGCGTATCAGTGCGGGCATGTTGCGCGGGGCGAACCAGCGCGACTCCCAGTCCTGCACGTAACCTAAACGGAATGATTTCGGATGTACTTTATGGCCCATAGCTTAAAATGATTCGCGAATCATCCTCCTTTCTTTGAGTCCGACACTATCACGGTAAGATGGCACATCTTGCGCTTGAACGGCATGGCCCGTCCGTGCGGACCCGCATTGACCCGCCTGAGCTGGCTCATGGGACCCTGGTCGGCGAAGGCCGCAGTGATCCACATCATCGCGGGATCGGCCTTGCCGCCCAGCTTGACCGACAGGTTGGCGGCGGCGGAATGCACCGTCTTCTTCACCATGTCGGAACAGCCGCGGGGCAGCATGTCCGCGATCTGCTCGGCGGACAGCACGCTTTTTCCGCGTATCTGGTCCAGCACCTGGGCCACTTTCCTGCGCCCGAATCTCTGAAACTTGGCTTTAGCGAGAGCTTCCATTTTAACCTCTTTATTAAGTCAGCGCCGTGGCTTCTTTGGTATGAGCCTGGCCGTGGCCTTTGAACGTGCGGGTGAACGAGAATTCGCCCAGCTTGTGGCCAACCATTCTTTCCGACACATATACGGGCAGGAACTTGCGCCCGTTGTGGACCATGAACGTATGGCCCACGAACTCCGGCGCTATAGTGCTGGCGCGCGCCCAGGTTTTGATCGGCTTCTTCTCGCCGGTCTTATTAAGCTGGCTTATTTTTTCCAGCAGTTTTGCATCTATATAAGGACCCTTCTTAATTGACCTGCCCATGCGGCTCCTCCGTTAATTGGACACCTTAGATTTGCGCCTGTCCTGCACTATCATCCAGTCCCACACCTTCCTGGGGCGGGTTTTGTAGCCCTTGGAAGGCTGGTTCCAGGGCGAGCGGGGCACGTTGTTGCCCTTGGACTTGCCGCGACCGCCGCCCATGGGATGGTCGACTGCGTTCATCGCGCCGCCGCGCACGGTGGGCTTTATGCCGCGATGCCTGTTGCGTCCGGCATTGCCTATCACGACTGTGTTATGCTCGGTGTTGCCGACCTGGCCTATGGTGGCCATGCAGCCTATCGGCACCAGGCGGACTTCGCCGGAGGGCATCTTCACGTGGGCGTAGGGGCCGTCCTTGGCCACCAGCTGGGCCTGAGCGCCGGCCGAGCGCACCATCTGCGCGCCCTTGCCGGGCGTGAGCTCTATGGCGTGCACGAAAGTACCTTCGGGGATGTTCGCCAGCGGAAGCGCGTTGCCGTTCTTGATCTCGGCCTTCGGGCCGGACATCAGCATGTCGCCGACCTTGATGCCCACGGGATGCGGGATGTACCGCTTCTCGCCGTCGGCGTAGTTAAGCAGGCAGATGCGGGAGCTGCGGTTCGGGTCGTACTCGATGGAGACGACGCGCGCGGGAACCCCGTATTTGTCGCGGCGGAAATCTATCTGGCGGTAGGCGCGGCGGTGTCCGCCGCCGATGTGGCGGACCATGACCATGCCGGTGTTATTGCGGCCGCCGCTTTTGCGCAGGCCGGTGGTAAGGCTCTTCTCGGGGCTTGTCTTGGTTATCTCCGAAAAGTCCGCTACGGTGATGAAGCGCCGCGACGGGGTATAGGGTCTGAAACTCTTGCTGGGCATATTGCCGCCTCCTAAGCCGCTTCCGTGGTGTCGATTTTAAAACCGGCCTTCAGCGTGATTACCGCTTTCTTCCAGTCCGGCCGCTGGCCCGAAAAGCGCCCCATTCTGCGCTCTTTTCCGGGCAACACCGCGGTGCATACCTTCTCAACTTTCACTTTGTAAAGCTTTTCCACGGCAAGGCGGATATCGCCCTTGGCCGCAGCCTTGTCCACCACAAAACTGTAGCGGTTTTCCTTATCTTTATGCAGCAGGCTTTTCTCGGTGAGAATCGGCCTGAGCAAAACGCTGTTTATGTCGCGGGACATACGCTCTCCTTATTGTTTCGCCGCCGGCTTGAGCGAGCCCAGCGAATCCTTCGTTATGATTATCCTGCTGCCGCAAAGCACCGTGTAGGCGTTGAGGTCCGCCGGGCGGCAGAAAACCAGTCCGGGGATGTTCTTCGCCGCGCGGGTCACGTTGGCGTCGGG
>JAAYTX010000192.1 GCA_012523635.1 Elusimicrobiota bacterium | reverse complement strand
TGGGGTGTGAAATGTGCGTCTTCGCCTGATTGCATGACTACGCTTCCGTAGCCAAGCCGCGCGGCCTCTGCGGCGCAGGCCAGTATTTCCTCGCTGGACAGCCTGTAGCGGTGAAGCTTCGCGTTTGCGGCCCTTATGCCGCAGTAAAGGCAGTTGCGGCGGCAGTGGTTTGAGAACTCTATCAGCCCGCGCAGGTGGACGCCGTCGCCCATGAAGCGGCGGCGCACGGCGTCGGCTTCCGCGAACAGCGGGGCCGGGTCTTCCTGCGAACGCAGGGCGTCAAGCACTTCCTTGCGGTTCATGGCTAGAAGCAGAGGTCTCTTTCCCCTTTGTTTATCCTTTCCTGATACTGGAGCAGCTGGTTGAAAATTTCCGGGGTGTAAGCCGTGCCCAGCGCGGCGCGTATTTCCGCCAGCTCGCGAGCTATCAGCTTCTCACCTGCGGCTTTGGTGGAGTCGGACGCGAAGTCGTTGAGCCATTCGCGGAAGGTGAGGACGGCGTTGAGCTTGCAGAAGCGGCCCTCATGCCCGCTTTTGAGCATTTTCATTATATGGTCGCCGGTCCTGCCGCAGCGGTAGCCCGAAGTGCAGAACGAGGTTATGTGCCCCATTTCGGCCAGTTCGGCTATCACGGCATCCAGCGGGCGGGTGTCGCCCAGCAAAAACTGCTGGCGTTCGCTTTCCTGTTCGGTGTAGCGGTCGGAATAAGCGCCTATCCCTATACGGGTTGAGGCGTCCCGTTGGGTGCACATCGCTATAACGGAACGTATGACCTCCGGCGTCTCTCGCGCCGTGACTATCATGCCGGCGTAGGGTATGCAGAGGCGCAGTACGGCCACCAGCTTTTTGAAATCGGCATCGCTAACCTGGTGTTTGTTTTTGAGCGCGCTTCCACAGGCGTTTTCAAGGCGCGGGAATGAAACCGTATGAGGGCCCACGCCAAAAGTTTTCTCCAGGTCGCGTGCGTGCAGCAAAAGGCCCAGCACTTCGAATTTCCAGTCGCCAAGGCCGAAAAGCGCGCCTATGGCCACGTCGTCTATCCCGGCTTCGAAGGCGCGGTGGAGGGCGTAAAGGCGCCAGCGGAAATCCGATTTCGGCGTGCCGCCGGGGTGCAGTCGGGCATAGAGATCGCGGTCGTAAGTCTCCTGGAATACCTGAAATGTTCCTATGCCTGCCGCCTTGACCGTCTTCAGCTCGTCTACTGTCATCGGCGCGGCGTTCACGTTCACGCGGCGTATCTGGCCAATGCCGCTGCGCACCGGCACTTTCACTGAATAGATGGTGCTCATTGTTTGGGCTATGTAGTCCGCGCCGTAGTCCGGGTGTTCGCCATACACCGACACAAGGCGTTTGTGCCCTATCTGACCGCAAAGCACTTCGGTTTCGCGCCGCACTTCGTCCTGCGTCAGCGCGCGCCGCACGGACTGGCCGTTGCCGGAACGGAAGCCGCAGTAGACGCAGTTATTTACGCAGTAGTTTGAGCAGTACAGCGGCGCAAAAGTGACGACGCGGTTGTCGTAGACGGCTTTTTTCACTGCCGCGGCCGCCGCGAACATTTCCTCAAGAAGTTCCGGGTCGTCAACGGAAAGCAATGCGGCGGCTTCCGCCGGTTCCAGCGCCTCCCGGTTTTCTTTTGTCTTGGCTATGATGTCGTGCACGAGGCCGTTGTCGGCCTTCGGGGCGGCCAGCATGGCGCGGATGAGCTTTTCATCCGCGAAATCGCTGTCGTAGCGGGTGTGCGGAGGGAGGACCTTTTTCGCGGGGATTTGGCTCATATGCGGTCCGCCGTTTTTCTCGCCGAGTATTTGGTGTGCAGAAGCGAATGGCTTTTTTCGCCGAGCGGTTTTCCGAGGAAGGAGCGGTAAAGTTCTTTTACCGCCTTGTTGGAGTGTGAGGTGCGCACTTCGTCGGCCGAATCTATGGCGTAAAGCGTCTTCATGCGTTCCTGCACGGCCGTTTTGTCGGCGGCGAAAGGCTGTCCGCCGCCGTTTATGCAGCCGCCAGGGCAGGTCATCACTTCCACGAAATGCAGGGTTTTGCGCCCGTTGCGTATCTGTTCAAGCAGGGCGCGGGCGTTGCCCAGCCCGCTTACCGCGGCCACCGAGACTTCCAGCTGGCCTATCTTGATTTGGGCTTCCTTTACGCCCTGAAGGCCGCGCACTTTTTCCACTTTCAGCGACGGAAGCTCCTTTCCGGTGAGCAGGTGGTGGGCAGTCCTCAGCGCGGCTTCCATCACGCCGCCCGAAGCGCCGAAGATTTTGCCCGCCGAGCTCCTCTCTCCGAAAGGCAGGTCGGCATCCTCGGGCTGGAGCTTGGCGAGGTCAAGGCCGAAAGTGCGTATCAGGCTGGCCAGTTCCCTGGTGGTTAGCACAAGGTCTATGTCCGGGACGCCGTTGCGTGCAAGTTCAGGGCGCACAGCCTCGAATTTTTTGGCCGTGCACGGCATTATGGATACGCTGACGACAGAGGCCGGGTCCAGCTTCTTGCGCGGAGCGTAATAGGATTTTATCAGCGCGCCGAGCATCTGCTGCGGGCTTTTGCACGACGACAGGTTGGGTATGAATTCGGGGTGGAAGGTTTCCACGAATTTTATCCAGCCGGGCGAGCAGGAGGTGAACATCGGCAGGGCGCCGCCGTTTTGTATGCGGTGGGCCAGCTCCGATGCCTCTTCCATTATTGTGAGGTCTGCCGAGAACGAGGTGTCGAACACGGCCTTGAAGCCCATGCGGCGCAGGGCGGCGTGCAGCAGCCCGGACACGTCCTGCCCCTGCGGAAGGCCGAGTTCCTCGGCTATCGAGACCGATACCGCCGGCGCGTGCTGGACCACCACGTGTTTGGACGGGTCGCCCAGTGCCTGCAATACGGCGTCCAGCGAGCTTGTTTCAGACAGCGCGCCGGTCGGGCAGATGTTTATGCACTGCCCGCAGTTCACGCAGGAAGACTGTCCCATCGCGCCCTCGAACGCGCAGCCTATTCGCGCGTCGGAACCGCGGCGTATGTAGTCTATGCACGCCACGCCCTGCACTTCCTCGCAGACGCGGACGCATTTGCCGCACAGTATGCATTTGTTCGGGTCGCGGGTGATGGAGGGACTGGATGCGTCGGGCTCGGCGCGGCGTTCGGCTTTCGGGTAGCCGGTGCGGCGCACCCCGTATTCCCTGGCCAGCTCAGACAGTTCGCAGGAGGGTTGTTTACCGCAGTAGAGGCAGTCGTCCGGGTGGGAGGCCAGCAGCAGTTCCAGTATGGTGCGGCGCGCCTGTATGACGCGCCTGCTGGCGGTGAGTATCTTCATCCCTTCCGCCGCCTGGAACGAACAGCTCGGCACAAGATTGGGCGAACCTTCCACCTCCACCACGCAGAGGCGGCAGGAGCCGCTGGGCAGCATGTCGCTGATATGGCACAGCGTGGGTACTTTGAAGCCTTCGCGGCGCAGGGCCGAAAGTATGGTTTCCCCTTCCTGGGCCTGCACCTGTTTTCCGTTGACTGTGATGTTCATGTCGTTCACCTTAAGAAACTGCAACCGCCTGGAATTTGCAGGCGGCCTTGCACGCGCCGCAGGAAACGCATTTGGCGCGGTTTATGACGTGCGGCGTGCCCGGCTTGCCGCTTATGGCCTGCGCCGGGCAGGCGCGGGCGCACAGGGTGCAGCCCTTGCATTTGGCCGCGTCTATGGAATAGCTGAGCAGTTCGGCGCAGGCCCCGGCGGGACAGCGGTGGTCGTTGACGTGCGCCTCGTATTCCGTGCGGAACCAGCGCAGCGTGCTCAGCACCGGGTTGGGGGCGGTCTGGCCCAGCCCGCAGAGACTGGTGTCTTTTATCACCTGCGCCAGCTGTTCCAGTTTGCGCAGGCTGTCGGGGCCTTGCAGCGGGCCAGTCTTGCCGCCGCGCGGCTTGCGCGTAAGTGCTTTCAGCGTTTGCAGCATGCGCAGCGTGCCTTCGCGGCAGGGGGTGCATTTGCCGCAGCTTTCGCGCTGTATGAAGTCCATGAAGAACTTGGCGACGTCTACCATGCAGGTCTTTTCGTCCATCACCACAAGGCCGCCGGAGCCCATCATAGCGCCCACGGATTTAAGCGATTCATAGTCCACTTCTATGCCGATATGCTCGTCCGGGATGCAGCCGCCGGAAGGGCCGCCTATCTGCACGGCCTTGAAGGCCAGGCCGTTTTCTATACCGCCGCCGATGTCGTGCACTATCTGGCGTATTGTGGTCCCCATAGGTATTTCCACAAGCCCCGCGCGTTTGATTCTGCCGGACAGCGCGAAGACCTTCGTGCCCTTGGAATTTTTCGTGCCTATCGCGGCGAAGGCATCGGCTCCCCGGCCTATTATGTCAGGCACGTTGGCAAATGTTTCCACGTTGTTTATGACTGTGGGTTTGCCGAAAAGACCTTTGGCCGCCGGATAAGGCGGGCGCAGGCGCGGCATGCCGCGCTTTCCCTCGATGCTGTGGATGAGGGCGGTCTCCTCGCCGCAGACGAAGGCTCCCGCCCCTGTCTTGATGACGATGTCGAGGTCAAATCCGCTACCGTAGATGTTGTCGCCTAGCAGGCCGCGCGCCCATGCGTCCTTTATGGCTTTTTCGAGATTCTTTATGGCCAGCGGGTATTCCGCACGGATGTAAACGTAGGCCTTGGTTGCGTGTATGGCGTAGGCTCCTATCGCCACCCCTTCCAGCACGCGGTGGGGGTCGCCTTCTATGGTGGCCCTGTCCATGAACGCGCCGGGGTCGCCTTCGTCTGCGTTGCAGACTATGTATTTCTGGTCGGCGTCGGTTTTGAAGGCTATGGACCACTTCCGGCCGGTGGGGAAACCGCCGCCGCCGCGCCCGCGCAGGCCGCTGGCCAGAACCGCGTCGCATACCTTGTCGGGCGTCATGGAGTGTATGGCCTTGAGGAAGGAGGCGTAGCCGCCGCGCGCTATGTATTCCTCAAGCGAGAGGGGGTCTATATGGCCGCAGTTTTGCAGCACTATGCGGTATTGGTTTCTGAAGAACGGGTGTTCGTCCAGGCGCGGTATTCCCGGCCAGTTTTGCGAGCCGGGGACCGGGAGCTGGCCCAGTACCGCCTGCGCGTCGGGCGCCGATTGGGAGAAGACAGAGTCGAGCAACTGAGGCACTTTGTCGGCTGTGGCATGCTGGAAGCAGACGCGCGCCTTGCCCGGCAATTGCACGTCAAGCAGCGGTTCGGCCGAACACAGGCCGATGCAGCCTACTTCCACTATGTCGGCATCGGTGCCGCCGGCTTTCAGCCACTTGCGCGCCGCCTCCAGGGTTTTGCCGGCGCCGGCGGCAAGGCCGCAGGTTCCCGCGCCGACGAAAATCACTGGTTTGGACAGGGTTTCGCGGCGCAGCGAGGCCGCCGCGCGCTTCCAGTCCGCCTCGCCGAATATGGCGTGCAGGAACTGCTGGCGGGCTTTCTCCGGCAGGGCCTGGAGCGAGTTTTCAAAAATAGTTTCCGCGGGCTTACTGCGCATGCTGTTTCTCCTCGGCTCGTATCTGGTCAAGCAGGTGGCTGGCCTTCTCCGGCGTCATGGCGGCGTGGCATTCGCCGTTGACGCTGATGACCGGCGCAAGCCCGCAGGCGCCCATGCAGGCCACCACCTCTATGCTGAACAGCCCGTCTGCGGTGGTTTCCCCGGCTTTTATGCCCAGCATGTCTTCCAGCGCCTTGAGCAGCGCCGCAGAGCCTTTCACGTGGCAGGCGGTGCCGCGGCAGACCACGATATTGTTCCTGCCGATGGGGCTGAACCTGAATTGGTTATAGAAGGTGGCGACGCCGTATATCTTGCTGGCGGGCACGCCGAGATGCCTGGAAACCTTCAGTACCGCCTCTTTGGAAATGTAGCCTTCACTTTCCTGAACCTGCTGCAATATAGGTATCAGCTTGTCGCGCTGGGCGAACTGGTGCTGTTCCAGCACGCGTTCTACGCCGCCTGATTTTGCCGTCATTTTCCATGCCTCCTGTCCGTGCCGCTTTTCCGCGAGAAATACGCAGCTTTCTCTATGGACAGCGTGATGTCGATGTTTTCCAGATAAATTTCCCTGGGCAACTGCAGTTGCGTCGGGGCGAAGTTGAGTATGGCGCGTATCCCCGCCTTTACCAGCAGGTCGGCGCTTTGCTGGGCCGAGGCGGCAGGCACGGTTATAACGCCCACCGTGATGTTTTCCCGCGCCGCGATTTTTTCCAGCTGGCTTATATGGTATACCTGGCTGCCCGCGTAGACGCGCCCGGCTTTTTCCGGGTCGGTATCGAAGGCGGCCACGATTGAGAGGTTGGGCCTGCGCCGCAGGAAGTAGGAGAGTATGGCCTTGCCCAGATTGCCTACCCCCAGCAGCGCTATTTTTGTGGCGGCCTGCGTTTCAAGATGTTCGTAGAGTTTTCGCAGAAGCTGTTCGACCGGGTATCCCTGCTGGGGCGTGCCCTTGAGATGGAAGTTCATCAGGTCGCGGCGCACCTGTTCGGGCGAGACGTCGACAGCCTGTGCCAGTTCGCGCGAAAACACGGCTTCCGCGCCGGCTTCCTTCTTGGCGTGCAGCAGTTGTCCGTACCGGAAAAGACGCTCTACTGTCCTTGTGGGTATTGGTTTCATTTCAGCTCCGTTTCCAGTGTTCTTGAGGTCATCGTTAACTTTGTTGGCGCGTGCTTCCCGGCGCCTTTTAGACGTTTACGCGCTCTCCGGCGCTGTCCTGCGACGTAAACGCAGCCACGGTCCTGTGGCCTTGCGCCGTGCCTTACAATATTTAAGCAGGGTTTCATGTGGCTTTGGCTGATGTTTTCAAATAACGTGAATCAATTAACGTTGCTCTGTATATAATCTACACCATAAGTTCTGAATTGTCAATGACGGCAGAATACGCCGTACTGATTTTAACGGTGTGGCGTCTGTGCCGGTTTTTTATAAAATCTAGCGGGACGGTATAACTCTTATGTCATTTTCAATAATATTCGCGGGCCTGCTGATTATTCTGGGCCATGTCTTCAAGGTCATGTTTGATAAGACCAGAATCCCGGATGTCATCCCAATGGTGTTGCTGGGCCTGCTGATGGGCCCGGTATTCGGGTTCCTGACGCCCGAGAAATTCGGCATCATGGGCGACCTGCTGGGGGCATTGGCTCTTTCCATCATTCTTTTCTACAGCGGGCTGGAAGTCAATCTTGAGACCGCCAACAGGTCTCTGCTGGCGGGGGCCAACCTGGCCTGCGCGAATTTCGCGTCGGCCGCCATGCTGACCGCCGTTGGGGTGATGCTGCTGCTGAGGTTTTCTTTTATTGAAGCTCTGGCCATAGGCGCCCTGCTGGGCGGCACTTCATTCGCTATAGTGATACCGTTGTCCAACGGTATGAAGCTGGAGGAGCGCACTAAAACCATACTGCTGCTGGAATCGACTATTTCCGACGTGTTCTGCATAGTGGTCTCGCTGGGGATATTCCAGATGATACGCCTGCGCGAGATGAACCCGGGTTTCATGACCGGGCAGATACTCTCCTCTTTTGTGATGTCCTCGTTGATAGGTGGGCTGGCCGCATTTTTCTGGGCCACAGCCCTGCGATGGGTGCGCAAGCTTGAAAACGACATGCTGCTTACCCCAGCTTTCATAGTGACTGTATACGGGCTTACCGAATTCCTGGGTTACAGCGGGGCCATCACCTCGCTGGCTTTTGGCGTGGTGTCCGGCAATATAAGGAAAATCGCTTCAAGGCCGTTCATGTCCAGGTTCGCTACCGGCAATATAATGGAATTTAACCACGTGGAGCTGTCCCTGTTCTCGGAGCTGGTATTCGTGCTTAAAACATTCTTCTTTTTCTATGTGGGGCTTTCGATAAAGCTTACTAACCCGTGGATGGTGCTGGCCGGTGCGGCGCTGGTGCTGCTTATTTTCATGGCCAGGGCGCTGGCCTCTCGTTTCCTGCTGGGCGGGGGACTGCCTTCAGGGGACAGGGCCGCCATTTCCTTCATGAGCCCCAAGGGGCTGGTTTCGGTGGTGCTGCTGTCCGTCGCCGTCAGGATGGGGTTTGATAAAACCCCGCTTCTTCAGGAACTGGTGTATTCCACGATACTTTCCAGCATAGTGTTTTCAGCGCTGATGGCGCTTGCCTATGAAAAGGGCGCGCTGGACGGGCTGAGCGGAAGGTT
>JAAYTX010000191.1 GCA_012523635.1 Elusimicrobiota bacterium | reverse complement strand
CCGGCTTTTGCGTCTTTATAAACTTGATGATTTTATTTTCCCCGGTTTGCGCTGGTCTTCCTCTGCGAATGCAGTTGCGGATGCGGAGGCGCGGCTGGGCGTTTTGGCATGCGCCCTGGGCGAGCGTTCGGCGGATTTTCTGTCTTCTCTGGAGTTGGAGCGCGGCTTGTGCGCCGAATTGAAGGCGGCGGCTGAACTGCATCGGAAGCGGTGTGCCCCTGCAAAAGAGCTGTCTGAATTGCAGAAAAGAGTGTTGCGCGCCTGTAATTCCGGCTTGCCTGCCATGGCTTTAGAACCAGCAATAGTCGGGGGGAAGTTTTTACGCGCACAGGGGCTTGAGCCGGGAGCGGCATTTGCGGGAATTATTGCGGATGCCGCTGGGGCACAATGGCAAGGCCTGTTCTCAGGCCATGGAGCGGCCCTGGCCTGGTTTAAAAAATACCGCATCGGTCTTGCCGCTAAACGCCGCAAATAGGTTTAATTATGTTATACTACAGCGGTGTGGCGGGTTGCCTTTGTCAGCGTGGCCCGAAGTTTCTGTAATAATAGGCTCTGAAAAGGGTATTGTATTCGTGCTATCGAGCATAAAACGCTTTATTAAATTGTCGGCCGCGGTCATGGTTCTGTCCGCAGCCGGAGTGCTGCTGCCTGCCGAGGTGTATGCAGGATCTCCGCAGGCGTGGGTGGATGCATTGTTTCTGGAATATGCTCAGGCTGACAATATGTGTACTGGTACTACCGGCGGTGTTGGTACGAATGTATCGGCGCTTACCAGCTGCAACGGCGGGGCCTATACCGATATGCGTCAATGTGCCGGCCGTATACATTACGACAAGCCGCAGTCATATTCCGGGGCGTATCCCGGCGGATGCCTGAAGTTGTGCGCTACGGTCAAATGTCTTAACAATTATATTCCCCTTCCGGAAGATTATCCCGCCGGTGCCTCTTTTGAAATCAATTCGTTGACTTATCAGGTTTTCGCTTACGATTCGGATGCTGTGCCGTGGAATGACACCACCGCTCCGGCCATACAGATAGCCGAAAAGGATAATATCGGGGTGTGCCCTCACCAGAATGACTCAACACCCCAGACAGTTGGAACTTTTTGTATAGGGTGGAACGGTTTTTATAATGTTGATTCCGAATTCGGGAAATTAAACGGGCAGTACGGGTTCAGGACGCAACTGCATGTAGCCCAGGCGTCGGCAGAGCTTGGCAGCTTTGAATTCACTGATAACGAATATTATCCGAACATATACCAGCATCCGATTGTGGTGGATGTGGTGAATTTGCATTCCAGTTCCGCAACCCCGACGCTGGTGGGCAGTTCCAGCCAGGTCGCTTCTCTGCCTTACAAGCTTCGTTACCGCATCAGCAAAGACGCTCTGGTTTCAATAGCGATTAAGAATACCGGCGGCACAACCATTCGTCAGTTGCTGACAAATGCCGCGCGCGTAGGCGATGCGTCCGGCATGTCCAATACCGACACCTGGGATGGCCGCAACGATGACGGCACGATGCAGGCTGCCGGAAATTATGTGGTCCAAATTGACGCGCATGGCGAAAACGACTGGGGCCTGGACGATGTCGCCGCCCCGGCCATTTTGGAAATATCCGCCGATCCTTTGCAGATGACCGATTTTGCCGTCAGCAGTCTGCAGGGCGGAACTACCGAGGTGGCCACAATTTCCTATGTGCTGACCCAGGCTGCCACTGTATACACGATGATTTACCCTCCTGGCACCACTATCACAACTGATACCGTGCCTCCGACAGCTTCCAACTCCCCGGTGCGCACCATTGTGCAGGCTCAAAGCGGCTGGCCGACAATCGGCGCCACTTATTGGGACGGGCGCGATAATAATTCGGTGGTCTTGGAAGACGGCGATTACGTGTATGCCATATATGCCCAAATGCCAGGCGGTTCCGGCACCATCCGCACGCGCAAGAACTATATAGGTACAGTGGCCTTGGCGCGCGGTCTTGTGGGCACTTCGCAGTTGTCTGTGGGTATGGGGGTGCTGGGCTCTTCCCCGGCCATAACGGCCCTTCGCCCCTATTCGTTCTCCTATCAATTGGCGCGCGACGCTTATGTGGAATTCAACATCCTTACTTCTACTTCCGGGTTCCAAAAGGTAGTACGCCACCTGGTGCGCGGCGAACCCCGCAGCGGCGGCGCCACCCAGTTCGTTAATAGGGAATACTGGGACGGCAATAACGACGACGGTTATCCGGTGGCGCCCGGAACATACCAGGCCGAGATGAAGGCCTGGGATCCGTTGTTCTATCTGAAAGACGGGTCTAATTCATCCAAGTTCTCGCGCGTCACCACCACATTCCCGGTCGACATGTTCCGCATGACCAATGTGGACAGTTCGCCGCTTCGCTACGATACCACCGACCAGCAGACCGCATACGCGTATATACTGTACACCCCGTCCGAAACGATGTACGATACCATTAAAATCTACCGGCCCGGAACAGTGGTTAACGTTAACACCTGGCCGCCGGTGATGGACGAAACCGCTTTGGTGCATACCATACAGGGAGTGAAGGCCGGCAAAACAACTTACGCCGAGCCCTGGAACGGCTATGAAAACGACACCACCGTGCTGCCAGACGGTCTGTACGTGTTTACCATAACCGCGAAACCTACCGCCCAGGTCGCTATTTACGATCGCGCCACCTCTCCTTATTACACGTTAAGCTCCAATGTTTATGCCTCTGACAGGTCTTACGGCTATGTGGAAATCACCCGCGGCCCTGTTTATATTTCCAACCTTGAGTTTAATCCCAGTTCCGCAACTGCTGTCAGCGGAGAGACGGTGGAAATTCCGCCTTACGAAGTCAGCTTTGCCGTCACGCGCATCTCTTCAGTGACGATTACCATTCAGTCCTCGCAGTGGTGCGGCTCCTATCCCTACCAGAATAATATATGCCGCACGCTTGTGGCCGGCAGAATATACGACAGCGGAGAAACCAACATTGAATCCTGGGACGGCAAGGACGATTTCGGGAATTATCTCTATGCAGGCGCTTATACGCTTGTGGTGAACGCGTACGATTATCCGGATCCGACTTTGCAGGTTGCTTCCACACTGCAGATGGCCGTGGATATCATGCCTTTCCAGGTTTTCGGCATGACGGTTGCCGATGTTTACGCCACTACCGAGGCCGTGATTCCGGCGCAATTCCAGTATCAGCTTTCCGTGCCCATGAAAGTGGCCATACAGATTTTCAAGCCCGGCACCATCATAGATGTCAACGGCAACCCCAATCCGCCGATATCATCTGGTTCCCTGGTGAAGGCGCTGATTTCCATAGATCCCGCCGGCATACCTATAACCTTGGGCTGGGACGGCACCGACCAGTCCGGGGCCATGGTGCCGGACGGGCATTACGTTTTCCGGGTGGTCAATTCCACGGATTCCAAGCTGGTTGATTCCATCACCGGGGAGATAGCCAACGGCAACAAAAACTATGTGGCCGACTACCGCCTCTATTCCGTAGGCAACGTGGTGACGGTGACGCTGGGCACTCCGGCCAATTCCCAGGGCGCATTTGAGGAGACAGCCTCTTTCTATCCTAATCCTCTGCGCGCGGCTAGCGGCAAGTTCAGGATAACCAGGCTGCCGTTTTCAGGCAATTATTCCGTAAAGATTTTTAACCTCGCCGGTGACTTGGTGCGGACCCAGGATTTCGGTTACCTGGAGTCCGGCACCAATCCGTCGGCCTATTTCGACTACGAGTGGGAATGGGACAAAACCAACGAGGCGGGCAGAAGGGTGGCCCGCGGTCTTTATTTCGGCCTGCTTGAGGGCTACAACGTGCGCGGCGGCGCCAACAGAGTGCAGAAGGTAATAAAGATACTGATACCATGAGCCTGCGTCATATTATTTCGCCGGTGCTGGCCGCCATTGTCGCGGTGTCGTGTTTTGCCGCGCCAGCGCGCGCCATCGATTCGCGGGCGGGCACCGGCGCCGGCGCGTTTATGAAGCTCGGACTGGGCTGTCCTACCGCGCTGGCCCTGGGCCGCGCCTATTCCGCCGAGGCCGAAGGACCCAGCGCAATGGTGTGGAACCCGGCCGGCATAGCCAGTTCCCAGCAGAAAGAGATTTATTTCTCCTATCTGGATTGGGTGCAGGACTATTCCGGGAAATATATAGCCTACACGCAGCCCTTGGGGCAGGCGGTCATCGGTATAAATTACGCTTCCATGGGTGTGGACAACCTGGATGTGCGTGATGCCAACAATATACAGCAGTTCGGCGGCAATACAGAAGTGAAAGATTCCTACGCCACTTTGTCGCTGGCCAGGGCATTTTTCAACGATGTGCTGGCTTTCGGCGGTTCCGTGAAGCGCGTGGCCGAAAACAATGACGGCACCCAGTACTCAAACGTGGTGTTTGACCTTGGCGGCCAGTTCCGTCCTTTCGATTTCCTGTCGTTGGGCGCCGCCTATATGAACATAGGCAACAAAGACGAGGTTGTGAATATCTCCCGTTTCGGGGCGTCTGTGCATATGGGCGATTATCTGACTGTCATGGGCGAATTGGAGCAGCCCAGCGACAACCGCAGCCGCGTCGGCATGGGGGTGCAGTTCACATTGCCGGAGGATATGCTACATGTAGGCAGCTTTAACTTGCGGGCAGGCTACTACGATTATGACGACCATGGCCGCAACTACGACAGCGATTTTCTCAAGCGTCTGGGGCTGGCCGATTCTTCCAAGTTGTCTTTCGGCATAGGGATATACACATCGCAGCTTTTTGGCTACGGGGCCAGGCTTGAGTACGCCATGGTGCCTTTCGGCGCCCTGGGCAATGTGCACCAGTTCGCGTTCGGCGTCCAGTTCTAGGTTCGGGGTTGTAAAGGGCAATTTTTTGGCATATACTTTTATGGCGGATACGCGCCGGACCGTTTTTGGGACATACATTTAGAATAGGTTCAGGAGGAAGGTTATGTTGAAAGCTTACATTGCGCTCAGGAACAAGCTGGCAAGCAAGCGCGGTCAGAACACCGTCGAATATTTGCTGATGCTCGCGGCCGTGGTGGGTCTGGTTATCGTCATCGGCGGCGCCATGAAGGGCGGCCTCAATGACGTTTGGGCCCAGGTTAAACAGAAGATCCTCGGGGCTGTCGGGCAGTTCTAGTTTCGGCCGAAGTGCTGCTTGCGCCTGCAAGGGCGCAGGCAGGTTGTTTTATTGCAGCGGAGGAGGCGCAATGCGATATTGGCTGCCTTTTCCCCGCAGGACGAAAGCGGGCAGAGGTCAGGTGCTAGTGGAACTGATTCTGGTTCTGCCGGTTTTTGCTTTTTTGATGTTTTTGCTCATGGAAATATGCAATATCTGTTTCCAGGCGGTATTTGCCACGCATGTGGCTTTTGAGTGTGCGCATGGCGCAGCTCTTGCCGAAGGGCCGAGCAACCATGGCAGCGGCGGAGGCGGCGGGCAGTCCAAAGCCAACGATGTGTTGGCCCAGCTGCTTCCAAGCACCTCTGCCTCGGTAACCGTATCTAAGGAATCGACCGGTTCCGATCCTCAAACCGGTCAGCCTACGGCGGATTTGAAGGTTACCCTGCGCTGGCCGGTGAATTTTCTTTTTCCGGGCCTGAAAACGATTTTGAAAACCGGCGGTTTGGATGTGTTGAAGATTACTGTTCCGATGAGCGTGGAATATCCCGCGTATGGTTGAGAGGCTTGCCATGGTTTTTCGCCGGTGTTTAGGGACAACCGGACGTTTCAGGAGCCGCAGCGGGCAGACGCTGGTGGAGTATCTTCTGGCCACCCTTATGCTGACCATGGCTTGCGCCGGTTTATACGGCGTGCTGGGCAACGGTGTGAAGGGAGTGTTCCAGAAGGTGGCCAAGGTAATCGTTACCGAAACCAAATAAACCGTCTGAAGCAGCAGTTTTTTGCCGCTTGCCGGCATCAATAGTTATAAAGGGGATTCAAGTATATGAACAAAAAGGGAGTGATGTTGCCGACCATACTGGCGCTTGTGCTGACCTTCATCTACCTGATGGTCATCCAGTCGCAGAAAAACAAGCTCGACAAATCTTTTGACAAGGCGCAGGTTCTTATAGCCAAGACCGATTTGCCCAACAGAACCGTGATTTCCATGGACATGGTGGAAACGATAACCATCCCGCGCATGTATATGCAGCAGGACGCTTATGAAGTGCGCTCGCCTTCCGATATAAAGCTGGTCAACAATCTGGTCACCACTACAAGAATCCCCAAGGGAAACCAGATTCTTTCTTCCACGCTTAACAGCCTAAGCCCCAGCGCGGGCCTGAGCGTGAAGGTGCCCCCTGGTTATCGCGGTGTCGTGGTGGAAGTCCCCAACACCACTTCCGCGCTTGTGAAGCCGGGCGACAGGGTGGACGTTCTGGTTACCTTCAAGGCCAGAATGGCGGACAACAGCCGCGAACCCGTGACTGCCACAATTCTGCAGAATGTGCTGGTGCTGGGCGTAGGCGACGACCTGGGCCAGGGCATCAGTTCCAAAAACGTGAAGGACAGGGAGCGCAAGGAAGAGGAAAGCGCCGCCTTCTCGGATAAGGGCGTGCTGAGCCTGGCGCTTGCCCCCGCGGAAGCGCAGTATCTGGTGCTGGCGCAGCAGGAAGGCCAGATCACCGTGATAGTCAGAAACATGGGCGAGATGCAGCTGCATCCTATAGAAATAGCCAGTTTCCGGAGGATATTCGGCAACAAGGCGGGCGGCGGCGGCGGCAACTAGCCGCCGTCCGGCATCTTCATGACGACACGGTCACTCCCCGCCCTTGCGCTGCTTGCCGCGCTATGCGCCTGCCCGGCCCTGGCCACGGCCAAGGCCGACTTGGTCGCCGTTAACGTCGATGTGGTGGAAATCAGCGGTTCCACGCAGAAGACTATCGGTTTCGACTGGCAGCTTTCGTCCATAGAATTCGACGAAAAAACCATTCCCGGCATTTTTCAGGTCGGCGAATTCGAACGCAAGACCGGTCTGGTCACTTACCTTAAGCTGCTGGAAACCGAAGGCCGCGCTCAGGTGCTTTCCAACCCCAGAGTGGTGGTGAAGAGCGGCGAGCAGGGCACCATAATGGTGGGCGGCGAAGTGCCGATACCGTATACCAACAGCCAGGGCGTGGGCGCCGATTTCAAGAAATTCGGCGTCCAGCTTGAAGTGGTGCCCACTATAATACCGGAGGAGAAAAACGCCATCCGCGTAGGCCTGCATGTGCTGGTCTCCAACCCGGACTATTCGCAGACTGTGACGGTCTCGAACACCACCATACCTTCCATGGTCACGCGCGACATGGTGACCGATGTCATGCTCAACAGCGGCGAAACCCTCGTGCTGGGCGGGTTAAAGCAGAGTTCCAGGAACTTCAACCAGTCATCTGTCCCTTTCCTGGGGAAAATACCGATAATCGGCTATCTGTTCAAGACCAGCGACACTACCGAAGTTCAGCGCTCGCTTTTCATTTTCGTGACAGTGGAGATAGTGAAGTAATATGATCAGCCCCGCCACCCAGACCGGCGCAGGCCCCACCCAGTTGCGGGTGGTGGTTTTTGCCGGCCCCAAGGAGGGGGTGGGGAAGACCACGCTGGCCATGAATACCGCGCTGGCCTGGGCCGGCATACAGAAACGCAATGTGCTGGTGGTGCCTTTTGACGCGCTGCCGCGTCACGAGCATTCGCAGTATTTCGGCGTCAACCCGCCTACGGTGCTGGACCTGATAAAGAACGTGGGAGAGCAGTCCCTGACCGTAGCCGGCAGCCTCCTTAAAGGCCGTATACCAATTTCAAGCTGGGGCGTCGGTGTTTTGCCGCTGGCCTCGCGCCGTGCCGACCTGGAAAAGCTTTCGACTTCCACCGTTCTTCCGATACTCGCCAAGCTTGGACAGCATTTTGACATTTTTATAGATGTGGACAGCAATTTCCCGCTGCAGTCCGTGGCTTTTGACATAGCGGACGTGGTGTTCTGGGTTACCCAATCCAACCGCAGCCATCTCTCGGCTACCGTAGGCATGTTCGCCGAATACAAGGAACTGCACTTCGCGCTTGACCGTTTTGAAATAGTGAACAATTGCTACAACCTCCCCGGCTCGATAGAGGTCGAGGAGATGGACAAATTCTTCCAGCAGATGCAGAAAAAGGTGCTGGTATACCTGCCGTGGCAGGAGTCCATACCAGCGCTGGCCAACCAGCTTAAATTCGAGGTGGTCGAGGACCCGCAGAGCGATTGGGTGAAAGGGCTGCGCATACTTTTGGGCCGCATACTTAACATACAGCCTGCGGAGAAAAAATGGTTCAGTTCGGTGCCAGACGACGAGTTTGCCCGTCTGTCCAGTGCGCTTTGGTCGTCTAAATTGTCGGCTGGCGGCGCGACATCGTCCGGCGGGGCCGCTGCGCCGTCGGCTCCTGAAATCCACCACGAACAGTCTGGTGAAAACCTTCCGCCTTTCTGGGAATCCTTAAAACAGCGCGTTCACAAGGATATCGTGAAGGCCATGGAAATGGAGCGCGTGCATGTGTCCGACGAAGTCTCGGCCAATATGGACGTGCGCAAGAAAGTGGCGGGCATTGCCGACGACGTGCTGCAGAAACAGCAGGGCGTTCAGCTTACGCGCGATCAGCGCGTGCGCTTCATAAACGAACTGCTGGATGAAATTCTCGGTTTGGGTCCCATCGAAGAACTGATGCGCGACAGCACCGTCAGCGAAATCATGGTAAACGCGCCGGACAAGGTGTTCATCGAACGCCGCGGCAAGCTCGTGCTTACCAAATACCGTTTCCGCGACAATGACCATGTGGTGCAGGTCATGAAAAGAATCGTGGCCCCGCTGGGCCGCCGCATAGACGAATCGGTGCCGTATGTGGACGCCCGCCTGAAGGACGGTTCGCGCGTGAACGCCATTATCGCTCCTCTTGCCGTTTCCGGCCCGACGCTCACCATACGCCGTTTCTCGCAGAAGCCGCTGGGGCCTGAAGATTATTACCGCTTCGGTTCCATAAGCCGCGACGCCATGGACTTCCTCAAGGCCTGCGTGCATATGCGCAAGGACATCATAATCAGCGGCGGTACCGGCACGGGTAAAACCACCTTTCTCAACGCTCTTTCAAGCTACATACCGGACGACGAGCGTATTATTTCAGTTGAAGACACGGCCGAACTGCGCCTGCAGCAGCCGCACTGGGTAAGCCTTGAAAGCCGTCCGCCCAACATTGAAGGCAAGGGCGAAGTCACCATACGCGACCTGGTCAAGAACTGTCTGAGAATGCGTCCCGACCGCATAGTGGTCGGCGAATGCCGCGGCTCGGAAGCTTTGGACATGTTGCAGGCCATGAACACCGGCCACGAAGGTTCGCTGACCACCATTCACGCCAATACTCCGCGCGACGCTCTGACCCGCCTGGAGGCCATGTGTCTTATGGCGGGCGCCGCGCTGCCCATCTGGGCCTTGCGCGAAATGATAACTTCGGCCGTGCACCTGATAGTGCAGCTGTCCCGCTTCTCCGACGGCACGAGAAAGGTGACTTATGTCACTGAAATCACGGGCCGCGAGGATACGCAGATTCTGACCCACGACATCTTCCGCTATCATCAGACCGGCGTTTCCAAAGAGGGCAAGGTGGAAGGATATTTCACGGCTACCGGCGAGCCGCCGAAGTTCTATCCCGAATTCGCGGCCAAGGGCGTCAATATGCCTATAGAATTTTTCTGGACCAACGAGCAGAAAAAAGCCAGGCAGACTGCGCAGGCTAAAAAATGATTAAAGCGATGACTAAATTCTTCTTCTGCGTCAAGCTCCGGTTCCTGCCGGTTGCGGCGCTGCTGGCATTTTTTTGCGCCGGACAGGCCTTTGCGGATTATGTGCCCACCGACAAGGAAGAAGTGGACGAGGTTACCTGTGCGTCCAAAAAAATGCAGATTTTCTTTTACTATCTCGCCTCCAACAGGAGCCAGACCGGCGATGAGCACGAGATAGAATGCAAGGGAAGGAAGGAGAAGGTCAAATCCCCGCTGTGGATTAACGAAGAGCTTCCCCGCATGCTTGGCACCAAGGCCTGGCGCGACCCTGTGGAGGGAGAAATAACCGAGGCGCAGCTTTGGCAGACCCCGATTTCGCTCGTTTACGCCTACATGGAAATCGCCAAAAAGACATTCATGCCCGCAGACGGCGGTTCCGGTGTTCCGCCCAGCATGCTTACGCGCGAGTTCGCGGACGCGAAAGTGCGTTACCAGTTGTCTCTGGACAGGGTGTATCGCGCGCGCCTTTTCGATTCCATGGGCGGCCGCGGCAGAACCATGCTGAGCTTGATGTCTCTGATTGATAAGGAAATGGACGCTGTGGGCGACGCTTTGGCCGCCAACAACCAGGACCAGTTTATCTCCGCCATCACGGCGACGGCCGTGCTGAGCCAGGATATGTTCCAGCAGGCTTTCAGCACTCCGCGCGGGCAGTTCAACGACAAGTCGGGCGGCGGAGGTTTAATGCCGCTGCTGCTTACCGGAATCGGTCTTATTATCTGTTTCTTCGGCACTTACAAGCTGCTTACAAGAAAGGAAACGACCAAGCTTATAGAGGAATACACTGTTAAATCGGAGCAGTGGACCTCGGCTTTCAACAGGCAATTCCTGAAGGTCAAGGTGCAATATCTCGTCGGAGCGCCTATCGGCGTGTTCGCTCTTGCCGGTATGATGACCGGGAACTTCATTCTGTTCCTTTTGTTCACGGGCGCAGGCGTTGTCGTCGGTCTCAAGGCTCCGATGATAATACTGGACATCCTGAAAGAGCGGCGCGGCAAAAACATAGACGCGCAGCTTATTGACGCGCTGATTTTGCTGTCAAACTCCCTGAAGTCGGGCATGGACATCGTGCAGGGTTTTGAAATGGTCGGGCAGGACCTTCAGCCTCCGATATCCGAAGAATTTCTGCTGGTAATCAAAAACTACCAGTTAGGCACCTCTTTTGAGCATGCGCTGGAGGGCATGGAGGAACGCGTTTCCAGCCGCCTGCTTTCCTACATGATAAAAGCCATAGTCATACAGCGGCAGGTCGGCGGTAACCTGACTAAAATTTTCGAAAGAATCGTGGACAATATCCGCGAGGAATCAAAGCTGGAAGAAAAAACAAAGGCTTTGACAGCGCAACAGCGCATACAGTCGATGGTGGTAGGCATAATGCCGTGGATATTGGTGGGCATGATGTTCATGTTCCAGCCTGACACGATGACGAAGTTTTACACCTCTGTCGTCGGCATAATAGTGCTTATTTTTTGCATATTCTGGATAGCCATAGGCATGAAGCTGGTGGCGGCCATGGGCAAAATAAAGGTGTGACGCTATGGACGGAAAAATCTCCCTGTTTCTGACCGTTTTGCTCTTCATCAGTTCGGGCGTGGTGTTCCACGTGCTGCAGCTGCTATTTACACCTCCGAAGAAAGACGAGGCCTCGGTCACCGAAATGGTGCAGAGCGCAAAGGAAACTTCCGCGTTCGCCAAACTGGACCCGGAAGGAAACCTGCTGGACAGGCTGGACCTGTTCCTGCTCAAAACTTTCAATCTGGGCCCGAAGCTTGAACTGATGCACCTGATGCTGGGCAGCCCGGAAAAACCCAATCCGCTTCATATGCTGCATATCAAAGAAGTGGCGGCCATAGGCATCCCGGTTTTTTTTGGTGCGGCTGCCCACAGCTTCACCCCGATAATATTCCTGCCTATATGTTTTATCTTGCCGGACATGATCTGGAATTCCAAGATTCGCGCCCGCCAGGAAGAGATTTTGGGCAACTTCTCGTCTTTTGTCGACCTGGCCGCGCTCACCATTGAATCCGGCCTGGACTACATGTCGGCCTTCGACAGAATCACAAAACTGATAGTAAAGAAGACCGCGCTGGAAACGGAGATAGAGAAGACGATCAACGAGGTGCAACTTGGCTACAGCCGCCGCGACGCCTTGCAGCGTCTGGCGGTGCGCTCCGGGCTTCAGGAAGTGCGCTCTTTCGTGGGTCTGATAATACAGTCGGACGAACTGGGTACCAGCCTTGTGGAACTGTTGCGCAACTTTTCGGCGGACATGCGTTTCCGCCGCCTGAACAAAGCTGAAAAAATGGCGGCCCAGGCCGCCACGAAGATGCTTATCCCCATGTTTTTCTTCATTTTCCCTACGGTGTTCATACTTATGCTTTCGCCGCTTATCTGGGACCTTTTTGCCGGCGGAGGCATGAAACTGTAACATGACGTCAGCATCTATTTTCCGCGCGGCTTTGCTGGCGGCGGTTTGCGCCTCCGGCGCGGCTGCGGCCGAGCCCGGCGGCTTCGGCTCAAGTGAAGAGGCCCTTTCGCTTAGTCTCACCAAGATGAGCATGGGCACGCTTACCGGCGTGGCGGAAAAAAAACAGTACCTTGCCACCATACAGCTTGAAAAGCAAAAAATACAGCAGCGCATGCTGCAGGGCGTTTACGAAAATGCCATGGAGTTCTACCGCCAGGGCGACTATGACCGCGCCCAGGAACTGGCCAACACAATCCTGGCCATAGACCCGACTTTCAGCCAGGCGCACCTTATTATAGAGGCGTCGTCCCGCCTAAAGGGCGCGCCCAGGCGCTTCCTGTCGGAGCGCATGATGCTTGAGGAAAAGTTTCGCGACGGACTGCGTCTTTACAAAGAAGGCCGGATTGTCGAGGCGGCCGTGAAATGGGAAGAGGTGCTGCAGCTTTCCCCGACTCACCTTAAAGCGCGCTACTGGTACAAAAAGGCTCACGATGAAATCGCCCAGGCTTACACCCAGCGCGGCTACGACGAATACAGCAAGGGAAATTATCAGGAAGCGCTCAACAACTGGTATAACGCGTTGCTGACCGACAGGGATAACAAGGACACTTTGGATATGGTAGCCAAAGTGGAAAGCATGCTGCGCGACAAGCAGACCATGGGCATTTTCCAGCAGGGGCTTGAGCAGTATGCCCAGGGCCGGCTGGAGGATTCTTACCACACCATAGAGAAAGTGCTGGATGTGGATCCCGGCAACGCCAAGGCCGCCAAGATGGTGCGCGACATAAAGGATGAGCTCGCCGGCCAGTTTATAGACGCCGGCAAGAAGCTCTATTCCCAACGCAAATACACCAGCGCCATTGAAACGTGGAACAAGGCGAAGAAATACGATTATAACCCCAAGTATCTTGCCCAGCTTGAGACCAAGGCGCGCGAGCAGATGCGCAAGGAAGCCGAAGAGGCCAAGCGCCAGGAAGAGCAGGCGCGGCGCGAAGCCGAAGAAGCGGCTGAACGCGAGCGCAAGCAGCGCGAGGAAGAAGACAAGCGCAGGATGCAGAACGAAATCGCCGAAGGTGCGGCAGATGCGGCTGGCAAGGAAGCGGGGCAGGGACAGAAAATCACCATGGAGCAGCGCGCCCATGCCGACCAGCTTTACAGGGAGGGCATGGTGGCCTTCCAGAACGGCGACATTGAAAAAGCGCGCAGCTCCTGGAACCGCGCAAAACAGATTGATCCCGGCAACGCCGATGTAGACGCAGGTTTGCGCCGCATCGAGCAGATGGTGGGTCAGTAGGGCAAATGAAGCTAAGCCTTAAATGGTTCCTCTGGTTCGGCGGCATCTGCTGCTACGTGCTGGTGCTCGGCGGCATTTTCTATTACAACCTTTTCAAGTGGGTGTTTGACGAGCGCCTCAAGCAGGACGTGCTTGAGGCTGTGCGTCATAATGCACAGGTCATACTGAAGGGCCTTCAGCGCAACCCCACCAGCATCACTTTCGACGAATATGACGTGATGGACGCCCTCAAAAGCGACAAGCGCATAGTGGACATGGTGTACTGGAACAAGGACGGCACCATACGCTGGTATAAGCAGGCGAGTTTTATCGGTACCCAGTATGACGACTACAACAAGAGCGTCGGTCTGCAGACAAGCGTCCTTATGGACGCGTACAAAAGCGGAAGCGTCAAGGTCAGTCCCGTGCCGGGGCAGCCTTATTACGACATGGCCATCCCATTCCGGGCGCGCGGCGGGGTCATCGGCATATTGACGCTGCAGGTGTCCCGCGAGGACTCCGACAGGATAATCCGTTCCGCGATGCGCAAGTACATAATGGGCGCCCTTGGCGTGATGGTGCTGCTGGGCGTGCCGCTGTATATTTTCCTGCTGCACTACGTCATTTCCCCGCTTGTCTCTCTTAAGGAAAGCATAGATACCATTTCCACAAAGAGTTTTGAGATGCGCTTCATGGCGCGCAGCGACGAGATCGGCGAACTGACCGAATCCATTTCCAACTTCCTGGCCAAGGTGCGCGTGGAACTTGAGGCCGTTTATGAAAAGGACCGCCAGCGCCAGGCCTATGAGCAGACCTGGTGGCAGTCCATATTGAACACGGCCGTTTCCAAAACTTCGCGGGCGCTGGTCGTGGATGAGGATAACAATATCCTTTTCGCGAATTTCGAGTTGCGCCGTCCCGACCCGCCGCAGAAGCTGCACCTGCTGGACGTTATAGACACCCAGCAGCAGGACGTGCTGCGCCTTATCGGCAATGCCATGGACTCTCCGCGCGAGAGCATGGAGGGCGAAACGGTGTTCAAGGGCATTCCATATGTGGTGAAAGTGGTGCAGTTGCAGGCCGAAGGCAATATCCGCCGCACGCTGATATTATTCGAGCCCAAGCAGGGCCCGGCTGTTTTTAATGCTTGAAAAAAGCTTAAAATGATAGAATTCGTGAAGAAAAAGTGACTTCCGCTGCAAGGAGACAGGCTGATGAAATATGAAATAAAGTATCTGAGTCCGGTATCGCTGGTGCTTTCTTCGGTGCCGCTGGTTCTTTTCTGCCTTGGCGCCATAGGCGGATTGCTGGCTTTTGTCATAGTTCCGAACCCGCAGATAGAGCCCATGACTTCAATGGGACGCCTGATGGCCACCGGCGTGTTCGCGGTGCTTTACATGCTGGTCATCATGGCGCTGATGGTGATTTCCGCCGTCGTGTACAATATCTTTACCTACGGACTGGGGCTGCGCGGCGTTGTGGTGCGCCTGGCCGAGGCAGAGGATTACTCCGCCGATTCCGCGGACGCCGCCTGACGCGGCGCACTGCGGGTTGCGCGGGGCCGCGATGAACTGAGCGGCGCCGCAAGCATGGGAAACAGGATTTCCGTATTGGCTGTGGACGACGACCCAAATATGCTTGAGGGGTTGTCGGAAGTGCTGGAGCTTGAAGGGTTTGAAGTCCGAACGGCGCCTTCGGCCGCGGCCGCCCTCCAGGCGGCGGCTTCCGCCGCGCCGGACCTGGTTCTCAGCGATTATCAGTTGCCGGATTCCTCCGGCCTTGAGCTTTGCGCCAAGCTTGCCAAGGCAAGACCCGGAGTGCCGTTGTTGATGTTGACGGGCAGGACCCTTTCCCCGCAGGAGAAGGCAGCCGGACGCGCCTGCGGAGTGCGGGAGTACATAACGAAGCCTTTCAATATGCCCGAGCTTGTGGCTTTGCTCAGGGCATTGGTCCCAGGGAGACATTAATGAAAAAACTACTGCTTATTCTGGCATTAGCCGTGTGTGGCCTGCCCGCCGGAGCCTGTGCGGCCTCTTCACCGAAACCGGTGCAGGTTGACCTCTTCTGGGAAGCTTTGAGCCCCGACGCGTGGCGTAATTTTTTTGTGGTTGATGCTGTTCAGCTCCGCCTTCCGGCGGGTTCGGTCGCGGTTAACCACCATGTCGTTGTTCAGAAGGACAAGGCCGGACAGTGGCAGTCCCGCAAGGGCGAAGCCGAACTTCTCGAGAACGGGCGCATGGCCGCGGTGCAGGCGCATTATCCCGACAAGATGAGGCTTTACCTGGTGGCGCGCAGCCTGGATACCTCTTTCCATGGCTGGCGCGGTGCGGCACGCTTTGCCGGAATCGACCCCGAGGCGCTGGACAAGCAGGCCCGTGCAGAACGCGAACGCCTGTTTGAACAGAATTTGAAGGATGCAGACGGCAAGGTTGCAAAGCCCGATATCCTGATAAACGGCGTTTCTTATTCCGGTAAATCCGAGCCTGCTGCATTGTTGGCTAAAATCAACGAGCTGCTGCCTTCGGCCAGCCGCGTAGCCATTCCTGAAGCCAAGCAGCCGGACTTCAAGATGTGGGTGGTGGTTTCTGACGGCCCCTTCGGCACCGAGCCGACGCGCATTACCAAGGCGATAGGCCGCGTGTTCGGCAACGACGACGCGACCGCCAAAAAAGTCGTCTACGGCTCCTCGGAATTCAAAAAGAATTTCAAGGACGTGAAAATTCCCGTGCTCCCGACCTTCCTGTTCAAGTACGACGCGGAAACGGCTGAAACCATGGCTGCGGTAACAGGCGCCGACGTCATGCATTCCGGCGACTATATCGTTTTCCCGGAAACCTCGGAAGGCGCGTATTATCCGGACAGAAAGCGCCAGGCCAATGTGCTGGAGCTGTTTGTGATGGCGCAGTGCCCGTTCGGCGTGATGGCTGAAAACGCTCTTTATGACGCAATTGCGGCCAAAACCATACCTTCCAATGTGAAAATCAAGGTGCATTACATAGTTGAGTCCGACAGGAAGGACGGCGTGCTGGAGTTCGGCAGCCTGCACGGCGAGCCCGAGTGGATGGAAGACGCCAGGCAGATGTATATTCAGGACCGCCATCCGGGCAAGTTCTGGGCGTATCTGAAGGCCAGGAACGAAGATTATCGTTCTTCCGAATGGGAGGGCGCAGCCAAAAAGGCCGGCCTGGACCCTGCTGAAATCACCAAAGGTTTTGAAAAAGGCAAGGAGCTCCTGGCCGAGGACTCCAAGGTGGCGCGCGAGTACAAGATTTCCGCATCGCCCACGTTTGTGTGGGAGGGCCGCAACGTTGTGCCGGGCCTTGGAGCGCTGTCGCGCATCAAAGGTTTTGAGAATGTGAAAACCGGAGGGAAGCCGTCAGGGTCTTGCAACTGACGTTTCTCCGTTACAGGCGGTAAACTGACAGGTGGCTAGCGCTAAACGCGGCAGGCTTGTATATAAACTGCTGATAATTCTGCTTTTTGCTTCGCTGGGTCCGCTCAGCGTGGGCGGCTATTACATGCTCAGCCAAAGCAGAGACGTGCTGCTGAAATATGCGCTGGCCGACCAGGAAGCCCTCGCCATAGGTTTTTCCAATACCATATACAATTACCTGCGTTCCTTCCTGTATTCGGTGCGCGACACCGCCCTGCTAAACGAACTGCAGGGCGGCGATCCCATACAGCAGAAAGCCATACTCGACCGAAACGTAAACGTAAACAGCCTGTTCGTGGATATGTTTGTGGTTAACTCGGCCGGGCAGGAGACCGCCTATGCAAGCCGTTTCCCGCGCGAGGATAAAAACCGCAGCTTTGCCGATGATCCCGTATTCCGCCTTACTATGGAGCGGGGGGAATACATAGGCGAGCCTTTTTACCTCAAGGGCAGGCCAGTGGTCATGATGGCCACCCGCATAGTAAGCCCGGATACCGGGCGCGTTTCCGGGATGCTGGCGGTGCGGCTGTCGCTGATAGGCTTGAAAACGCTGCTCAAGAACGGATTCCCTGAAAGTTCCGGAAGCGAGGCCGGCGTCGTTTCACCGGAGGGCCTGCTTGTGGCCAGTTCTCAGGACCAGACCGGGCTGCAGGTTCCCCGTCCGTCAAGGGAAGTGCAGAACGCGCTGCTAAGTTCCTCAGACAAGTCGGGCCACAGCGTGATAAAGCTCAAGAACGGAGAATCGGCCCTGCTGGCATTTTCGGAATTGCGCATGCTGCGCTGGATATTCTACATACAGAAGCCGATGTCTGTGATAAACGGCGCGGCGGATGAACTGCTGGCCAGCACCACCAAGGCGCTGGCTATAGTGCTGGTGTTCGCGCTTTTCCTTGGGTATGCGATGAATTCGGTCATACTCAGCCCCATACAGCAGTTGCGCGAGGCGGTCATCAAAGTGGGCGAAGGAGATTTTGACGGCCTGCCGGACCTGGTGATGCCCAACGACGAAATAGGCGAACTGGCCCATTCGTTTGCGGAAATGAACGATTCCCTGCGCATAAAAACTGCGGAAGTAATAAGCGCCAAGGAAGAGCTTGAAGCGTTGAACCGTTCGCTGGAATCCCGCGTCGAGGCTCGCACCCGGGAACTGCGCGTCGCTTTGGACGAACTGATTAAAAAGGAACGTCTGGCTGCGGTGGGGCAGATGGCTTCCGTGGTGGGACATGAGATACGTAACCCGCTTGCCGTCATCAACAATTCGGTTTATTTTATTAAGACCAAGCTTGGCAACGCCGGCGTGGAAGACCCGAAAATCACCAAGCATATCGGCATAATCGAGACTGAAATACAGCAGGCCAACGGGATTATCAACGAAATTCTGGGCTTTACGCGCACGCGCGAGCTGATGCTCAAACCCAACCGGGTTAACGCCGAGTTGGAAGACGTGCTGGGTACTTATCCGTTCCCGCCGCACATAACCGTTAGAAAGCAGTTTGCGCCGCAGGACCCGTGGGTGCACACCGACTTGGATGAAATGCGCCAGGCTTTGCGCAATGTCATAGGAAACGCTGTCGAGGTAATGCCCAATCAGGGCACGCTTCAGGTGCGGACTTCCGTGGAAAACGGCAAGACCGTGCGCATAGACATAGCCGATTCCGGCCCCGGCATTCCCAAGGACGTGATAGAGAATATTTTCGCGCCGTTTTTCACTACCAAGGCCCGGGGTACCGGCCTTGGCCTGGCCGTGGTGAAGAAAGTGGTGGACAGGCACAAGGGCCGCATAGAGGTTTTCAGCGAGCAAGGGAAGGGAACGATGTTCAGCATATATCTGCATATGGCGCCGCCGCCGGAGAACGCCTGACATGAGCGCGCAACAGCCCACGATACTGGTGGTAGACGACGACGCCCACCTGCGCGAGACGCTCCAGGACCTGCTTGAACTGGAAGGCTACAGCATAGTGCAGGCTTCCAGCGGGCAGGAGGCCATGAACCTGGTGGTGTCGCAGTTCTTCGATGTCATTCTCATGGATTTCAACCTCGCCGACAAGACCGGCATAGAGGTCATACGCGATATCCGGAAGTTCAACCAGGACAGCCAGATAATCATGATAACCGCGCACGCCTCGCTTGATACCGCTGTGCGCGCCATACAGGAATCCGTATACGATTTCCTCATCAAGCCGGTGGACCTCAACCACCTTAAGCGCGTCATCAGGAAGGCGCTGGAAAAGCTGCGGCTTGAGCAGGACGTTAAAACGCTGGTCGCAGAACTGAAAAAGAAAAACGAAGAACTGCAGACCATGAACGACATGAAGTCCAAGTTCCTGTCCATGGCCTCGCACGACCTGTCCAATACTTTAATGACCCTGCAGCTAAGCTTTGACCTGCTGTGCTCCAGCATCAATCCGGACAAGGACCAGGTTAAGAAAATCGAGTACATAACCAACGGCATCGGGCAGATTTCCCGCCTTATCGGGGACCTGGTGGATTGGGCGTCCATAGAGCAGGGCAAGCTGCGCATGGAGAAAAACTATTTCGAGGTGGCCGGGTGGCTGGAGGAGATCCTGGCCGGGGCCCGCGCACGCGCAGCCCAGAAGGGGATAGAGATTGTGTCGCGCGTATCCGAAAACGCCATGATATGCGCTGACAAGCGCCGGATAACCCAGGTGATAACCAATCTGGCGGAAAACGCCGTACGCCACACCCCGCGCGGCGGGAAAATAACCATCGGCGTGGACAAAACCACAGGCGGGGAAGTGCGGATTTCAGTCACTGACACCGGCGAAGGCATAGACAGCTCCGAACTGCCGAAGCTGTTCAGGAGTTTTTATCAGGCCGAGTCGGGCAAGGCCAGGGGCAGGCTGGGGCTTGGCCTGTCCATAGCAAAGGAAATAATAGTGAGCCACGGCGGGCGCTTGTGGGTTGAAAGCGCCGGTCCGGGGCAGGGGGCGTCGTTTTTGTTCGTGCTGCCCGTAGCCCAGCAGGGAGCCAAAGCCAAGTAGTGCCAAGGAGAGACAATAATGGTTAAACCGATGAAAGTCATAAACGTGATGATAGCAGACGACCAGACCTTGTTCCGCGAAGGCATAAAAGACCTGCTGGAGGGCGAAAAGTGGATACGGGTCGTCGGAGAGGCGCCGGACGGCCTTGAGGCCGTGCGCATGGCCAAGAAGCTCAAGCCGGACGTGGTGCTCATGGACATCAAGCTGCCCAAGATGGACGGCATATCGGCCACGCGCAACATCCGCAAGGAATGCCCGCAGACCAATGTCCTGATGCTTTCCAGCTTTGAGGATGAGGCCCATGTCACCGAGGCGATACAGGCGGGCGCAAACGGCTATCTGTCCAAGATGCTGCCCGCGGCCGAACTGGTGAACGCGCTTAAAACTTTCGCCAGCGACGGCGTGATGATTCCGCAGCAGCTGATGACCACGCTTTTGCAGGGGATGCGCCAGATGAATCATTCCGGCGCTTCTCCGGCAACCCTGACGAAGACCGAAATCCGCGTCATGGACCTGCTCGGGCGCGGCAAGAGCAACAAGGAAATAGCGGCCGAGCTTGGGTGCAGCGTAAAAACCATAAAGAACCACCTTAACAGCATTTTTCAGAAACTTGGAGTGGCCAACCGCACAGAGGCTGTGGTAAAGGCTATCGACCGCGGCCTGATTTCCGCGGAAGACAGCAAGCCTGCTCCGGAAGAAGACGACGGAGAGTAGCCGCCGAAAGCGGCTCTCTCTTGCGTATCAGCGCGGTTGGGGTTATAACATAGCTATGGCGATGATATCCGCCGCAAGGCGTGGTTTTGCATGCCGTTTGTTGCGTTCACGCAGCGGTCAATTGGTATCGGAATACCTTTTGATGCTGGGGGTCATTGCCGCTTTTATAATGGTTTCCATTCCGTTGTTCTACAGGAAGTTGCTGGGCGCGTTTTTCATGGTTATCGGCAAGGTTTTGGGGGGATGATGCGCGCGAAAAGCGGTTTTATCCGGCTGCCGAGAGGAAATGCGGGACAGATATTGATCCCGTCGCTGATGTTTTTTCCCGTTTTCTTCGTGTTTGCCGCGCTGATCTTCGAGACCGCAAAACTTTCCCGCGAGAAGGTTCGCCATCAGATGGGTATTGATTCCGGCGCTTATGCCGAAATGTCGAACATGAGCGACTATATCAACCGCACGGCCTATGTAAACGGCGCGTTTCCGTACAGAATTTTTCGCGAGACCTGGAACTGCGGAGACTGCCCCAACTGCCGCATTCCCTGGGCATCCGGCGGCGGCACCCACTGCCTGTATGATCTGGAAGCGCGCTATTATGCTTCATTCCCCAGGACAGACAATGACGAGGCGGCGCTCGACGACGGGGATGCAGTATGGAAGATTTCGTATAACTCCGTGGTGGGCTTGCGCGACAAGACCGATGTGAGCCCCAATCGCGTGTCTCTGATGGACCCCGGCACCGACAAGAATGATTCCCGTCCGTATGTGGTTATGAAGTATCATTATCCGTGCACAAACGACCCCAGCCTTTATCCTTCCAGCAAATATGAGGACACGGACTGCGGGGTGAGCAAGCCATATCCCGTGTATTCGGCCTTTAAAGCCTATAAATGGTATCTGACGGTTTATGGAACTCTGGGCGAAGTGCAGGATTCGCAGCGCGTCGTGTACGAGGCTATAGCCAGGGGCAATAAATTCCTTAAACGCGGATATTATTTGAATGCGGGTTCGGCGTATTCCGGGAGCGAGATCCCGGTTGTCAGCACCAAAAAACTCACCACAGACTACGTTTATTATTCCTGCCGCGTGCCCGGCGGCACTTGGGCCGCCGTCTGCAACATGATGCAGACCACCATGCCTGGCCAGTACGTCAATTTGTTCCAGTCGTCACGGCTGACCATTCCCAATGCAGGCGGCGCCAAGGTTTCCACCAACTGGACGCCCCCCAGCAATTTCTTCAAATATTCTCCCGGAAGCGTTTCCGTGGGTTGTGCCGTTCAGGTGCAGCCGGCCGGCTCTGATGGCGTTGAAAAATATGTCAATCTGGAGTACGGCATGCCTACGCCACATTATCAGACCAGGCTATACCCGTCCGGCCTTATATGAGCCGGGTTATGAAGCGACTTATGCTTAAATTGCGCGGAAGAACCAGCGGACAGGCCATGACCGAAATGGTCATGGTGTTCCCGATTTTTGTGCTGGTTATGCTGGTGATTCTGAAGCTTTTCGCGCTGGTGCTCGTCGTCCAGAAGGCGGAGATAGCCTCTGCTTACGCCGCAAGGAAATGGATGCTGGAGGCCCACCGCAGTTCACAGTATATGGGCGCAGACGAAGGCCTGAAGGGCAAGATACGCGGAACGGTGTCGAAGTTCATCGGCACGTCGACGCTGCTTGGCGTTAACGAGACAAATGTCTACTTTACAAGGACTCAGGTGTGGACCATGGTGGAGGTGTCGGTTAACGTGGCTTCCCCTAATGTGCCGATTTTATGCATTTACAAAAAGGAAGAGGTGTGTGACGGGTATGGGGACGCCTGCAACAAAGGCTATGCGTTCATGTGCGGCGAGTTGGAAGAGGGGTATGGCGAGGAAAAGGATAAAAAGGTTTTCAAGGGTGCTGTTATCAGAGCCACCAAATATGTGCCTGTCCGCGACAGGCCTATAAAATGGAGTTTGCCAAGCGTCTGATGCCGCAATCCCCGATCCTTGACAAAACAACCGGTCGGGGCTAGACTAAATCAGCAGCGTGACAATTTTTGTGCGCAGTTGCTCCTCAGAGGAGCAGGTTGAGATACTTGGGTCCTCTGGAGCAAGAGATTTTTTTATATAGGAAGAGCGGAAAACCTGGAGGGATTATGGACGCGAACAACCAGCAGGAGAAAAAGACTAAAAAGGGTT